>NZ_FKLB01000050.1:0-141334 GCF_900067035.1 Pseudomonas sp. 1 R 17 | reverse complement strand
GTAAGCGTCCGGCAGACACACCTTGACCACACCATTCTCCCCCGTGCTCCTCAAAACCACGCTCATTTGCAAGGCTTTAGTAAGCGCTTGGTTAAGTCACCGTGGTTCGGAATTCGCGCTTAGAAAACTCAATAGATAGTGAAGTGGGACGCCTCAGACCTCGGCAGATGGTGCGGATAAGATAAAGATTCGGTCGTCTTGGATTACCAGACCCATTCTCCGCGCCTTAGCTTCGGTTATCAGCGCCCATTATCAGACTGAGGAGCTTTTTAGCAGGTCAACTCCGAGCGCGAGAACGTTCGTTCAGCTACTGCCCTTATGCTGATGAGGTTGCCAGATTTGCACGGGCCCACTCCTCAGCGGTCGTGACTTGAGTCGACTGCTGCGCGTTGAAAGTGCCTGCTTTAGGCCAGGCCACGCCTCTGCCCTGGGCGAACACAGCGCGGTACTTCTTGATGTGATGCGTTGGGTCTCTCTCCAATTCTTGGAGCAAGTACGGAACAGTCCACACGTTACGTTTGAACGGGCGACCCAGTACACGTTCGAGGAGGCTCGCAACCTCTCCGTACGTCACTGTATCTCCCGAGAGGTACACAATCTGATCGCGGAAGCGAGGTTCGAAGAAAACAATTTCCGCTGTCAACGCACCAATGTCTTCTGGAGTCGTGAGCGTCACGCTGGTCTCAAGACTGCCTAGCGCGTTCACGGTATCGTTTTCGAAGTCAACCACCTCGAATACTGGCTCGAATAGAAAGCTGGTGAACATACCCGTCGAGATGATTACCCATTCAGTTTTATCCTGGGCGCGAAGCAATTCGCGTACATCAAGCTGAGCATCGAACAGATCTTGAGGACTGCCCCGACCGATTACCTCGAAGTCGACACCAAACTGCCAAGGAAAGTAGCGCTTCACACCGGACTTGAGAGCTGCTGTAGCCAGCTTCATCGGGGTTTCCCGGCCTGCAACCATGCCTGCGCAGCCTATTACGGTATCGAACCGTGCGAACACTTCAGCCAACTGATCGATTGAATTATTCACGAGATCTGCGGCCACCATCTGGATGCCAAGACCTCGAAGCTCATCGATTTCGACCTTTTTCTCGGGCACCTGAGTGTTGATGGTCGAATCCCTGAGCAGGACGCTGATTGTGGAGCCGGGCGCGCGCTTTGCTACTCGCGCAAGATTGCGCAGAACCGGCAGCCCAAGCTCACCGGCGCCTAGAACGAGAATGGATTGGGGGGAAAGCTGGGTCACTTCGGTCATGATTTCTCCTGAGACCTGTTGCCTGTAAGATGAACAAATGCTTGCACGATTAGGCAACGTTCGTAAGAAGGCACACCTGTGATACCAGAGAATGAAATGACCGATCAGGAGGCTCTCAGCCAGGCAGAAACAATTTGCCGAACGCTTAGAGAAGACGATGATGGCGTCAGACGAGAAGTGCTTGCTCACGCAGGTAGCCGCTGGTCGTTAGGTATTCTGCATGCCCTGGGGGTTTACGGCACGATGCGCCATGCCGAAATAAAAAGGCAGATGACTGGGGTGACTCAGCGGATGTTAACCAAGACGCTACGCTCCATGGAGCGGGATGGGCTAGTGGTTCGGCGGGAGTTCGGTGAGATTCCGCCACGTGTCGAGTATGAGCTGACGCCGCTGGGTATGGGACTGTTGATCCGCATGTCACCTATCTGGACTTGGGTTGTCGAGAACGTTGAGGATTTCCGCAAGGCGCGGCGTATTTTCGACAGTCAGGATGACAAAAAACCCGCATGGCAAATACCTCCATCGACACCATTAGATTCAGACGCGTCGGACTGAATGTAGCTCATAGCGTGTTAGGAGCCCTGTGCCCATTGATGCGGTAGTAATTGGTCAATTGCACTGGCCCTCTGTGTCGGCAACCGCGTCAGTACATCCTTGAGATACGCGAACGGATCATGCCCATTCATGCGTGCCGATTGAATCAAGCTCATAATTGCCGCCGCTCGTTTACCGCTGCGCAGTGATCCGGCGAAGAGCCAATTCGAACGGCCAAGGGCCCAAGGCCGGATCGTATTTTCGACCCGATTGTTGTCGATGGGCACAGCACCATCATTGAGGTAGCGCGTCAGCGCTACCCAGCGTTTCAGGCTGTAATCCAGAGCCTTGGCTGTGGCCGAGCCCTCGGGCACAAGTTCGCGCTGAGCCAGCATCCACTCATGCAACTTCTCCGCGATAGGAATCGCCATTTCTTGACGTAATCGCCAGCGATCTTCATCGCTCATCTCTTTGGCCTTTCGTTCAACCTCGTATAGGCCGCCGATTGAGTGCAGCGCCTGTTCGGCCAGTTGGCTTTTGTTCGCCACATGCAGGTCGAAGAACTTGCGGCGAGCATGGGCCATGCAGCCGATTTCGGTGATGCCCCCTTCGAAGCCGGCCTTGTAGCCTGCGAAGCCATCGCAGACCAGCTTGCCGTTCCAAGTGCCCAGGAAGTTGCGCGCATGTTCGCCAGCACGGCTCGGGCTGAAGTCGTAGACTACCGCCTTCAGTGCCGAGAATGGTGTCGTGCAGTAGGCCCAGACATACGCTCGGTGCGTTTTCTTTTCACCCGGTGCCAGCATCTGCACGGGTGTTTCATCGGCATGGACGACTCGCTGGGCCAGCACTGCCTCGCGCAGTGCTTCCACGAGCGGTTGCAGTTGTACGCCGGTTTGACCCACCCACTGCGCCAGTGTCGAACGGGCGATGGGCAGCCCGGCGCGGCCGAAGATTTTCTCTTGGCGATACAGCGGCAGATGGTCGGCGAACTTGGCCACCATGATGTGGGCCAGCAGGCCTGCGGTCGGGACGCCTTTGTCGATGACGTGCGCCGGTACCGGCGCCTGGATTAGCGTTTCACACTGCTCGCAGGCCCACTTTCCACGGATGTGACGCTCGACGGTGAATACGCCGGGCGTGTAGTCGAGCTTTTCGCTGGCGTCTTCGCCGATGCGCTTGAGGGCGCAGCCGCACTGGCAGTGGCTGTTGTCCGGTTCGTGATGGATCAGTGTGCGAGGAAACTGCGGTGGCAGCGGTGCGCGCTTGGGTTGCTGGCGCACTTTGGCTTCGACAGGTGCCGGTTGCAGCGCCTCAAGTTCGGCTTCGATAGCGGCGATATCCGTATCGATCAAGTCGTCGAGCAGGCTGGCTTGATCCGGGCTCAACTGCTCGCTGCGCTTGGCAAACTTGAAGCGTTTGAGCAGCGCGATCTCGTGGGCCAGTTTCTCGTTGACCGACTTGTGATGAGTGATTTGCTTGTCCATTGTCTCGACGCGCTGGATCAACTGCGCCGCCAGGGCACGCAGCTGTTCAGGGTTTAATTGATCGAGATTTGGATGCAAAGTCATGCCGCCGATTTTGCCAGAGAGGGCTGATGGCGACGATAGACTGATGGGCCAATTGCGCTGGCAAGCACGCCATGGCAGATGTTAAAGCATCGAGATGATTCCGCCTGCACCGACGCGCTGCCAAGGTAAACCGAGCACCAGGGCCTGAAGTTGCTCGGCATCCAACTCAACTTCGGAGCCGTGTCGCACACCCGGCCAGAAGAAGCGTCCTTGATTCAAACGCCGGGCGGCAAGCCAAATCCCCACGCCGTCATGCACCAGCACTTTCATTCGATTGGCGCGGCGGTTGGCGAACAGATAGGCACAGTGCGGCTTCGCCGCACCGAACACCGCCACGACTCGTGCGAGCGCGGTTTCAGTGCCGGCGCGCATGTCCATGGGCTCGGTGGCGAGCCAGATGGAATCGACGCGGATCATCGCAGCAGGTCTCGTAGGAAAGCAGAACACGCCGCTGCATTTTCTGCTGGCCAACTCACCACGACTACACCTTTTGGATGCGGCACTTCGATTCGGATCGTGGCAGGAAGGGCCTGATGCATCGGCACCGGCGGCGAAGTCTTGACCGGGATGAAGGCAGTTTGCAGTGCCAGGTTTTTCTGCGCATGCACCCGAATCCATTTATGGACGAGGTTTGCATTGAGGTTGTGGGTCAAGGCGACATTGGCAATTGAAGTGTCAGGATGGGCGCACTCAGTAATGACCTGGGCCTTGAAGGACTTGGAATAGGAACGGCGTTCTTGTGGCATGGGCGTCCGCTTAAAAAGGCTAAAAATGGTGTCCACTTAAATTTAGGTGGACACCATCGCCTTAACCGATGGCATCAGGAAGATGTGTTGCTCGGACGGTTACCTTTGGCTGGGCGCGATGTTCCTTTGAATGGGAAATGGCGTCTGTCCCTTATCGGTGTACCGAAGTGTTCTATGGCTGCAAAGTACATTGCTGTGGCAGAGTGCCTAAATGCTAATGCGGAGCTGCAATTTCGTTGTCTTGATGCAGGCGATCCTGAACTACGTCGCCCAACTCTGAAATCAGAGCCAGATGTGAAAATCAGCATCGAATAGCGTTCTTACTGACTGGGCATTGAGCACAGGCGGGCTTGAGCTATGCTTTGAACTCAATCTCACGAGTCAAGGATGTCGTGATGGTCATTCGTAACGCTTCGAATCACGCGATAATCGCTGCGGATATTGGTTGGACCGCAGAGGATGTTGGAAGGTATATCGTTCACATTGAGCCAATGGCCGATGGATCTGGCTACTTTTTGCTGCCGCACCAAGACATGCCTGGTGTCCCTCGATTCAAGCCAGTAAAGCTTGGCAATGATTGGGTAATAAAAACAGGCGCGATTCAACTTGAGTGTCTTTGATAGACCTTTACAGATATTTTTTGAAGCTACTCGCGGTTACGCTGATGGTAGCTCCAAGAATTGTCGCCGCTGGTATTACCATCAATATCGGATTGACACTGATGGGCAGCGACAAATACACCACCCACGGCAACACTGCCAACGGCAGAATCATCGCCCGTGCCCGGTGGTACAGAAACCCCGACTCCCGCGCCGCAGTGAAGCGGCGCAAATCCCGCCGCACCAGCCCATCCACCAGTCCGCTTAACGCCGCCAGTACGAACAACGGCAAGGTCAATATCAACACCAGCAATCGCAATAGAAACGTCGCTAAGGTGTAGAACGTCGCCAGCACATACCCCTCCATGTACACCACGGCTTGAGCCAAAGTGGCATTGAACCCCGTTGCTGTGTTGGCCTCTTTGGCCTGATCGTTCACCTGCTTCAACCAGTCAGGCAGCCCACTTTCCAGCAACAGGTTCTGGTGTAGCAAGTCCACCATCCTGTACGCGCTGCGCCCCGGCTCCTGCACCACCACGCTACGGGTGAAGTAGGATGAAAGCTGTTGCAGTTCGAAATTCATCATCCCTTGTGCATGCCGCCAGCCTTGCTCCGTCCAGAACAGATGCATTCCGATCAGTTCGATCGCCAGACACAGCAGCAGAGACCCCAACAACACTCCAATAAACCGCAATGGTAGGGAGACCAGGGAGAGCAGCAATCCTTGCTGCCGAGCCTGCTGTTGCTGGGCAACGCTGGCCGGATCACGCATGACGGCGGCTTTCGTTGTGCCAGATTGTTTGATTCTCACCATATTGGCGGCGCATGTGTTCAGCCAGGTCGAGCAGATTGTTGGGCATATCGGCATCTGGCTCATGTACAGGCAACGGCATCCGCAGTTTCCACAGGATGCCGCCTTCGAGCAGGGCAAAGGCCTGGCCTTTGGGCAATGCGACGATATGCGCGGGTTCCAGCAGCGGTACGCTGGTGGTGATGCGATCCATGCTGCTGGAGGTAAATGCTGTTCGTCCGTGTGGATCGGAGCTGTCAGTGGCGCTGCTCATGGGGGAGATGCCGGCGATTTCGACCTTTGGCAGTTGTTTGGTCAGCAGCTCTGCGGTGGCCGTTTCACGTACGCGCAACATGATCAGGTTGTTGAAGTTGCCCACCACTTGGCCTGCCTTGGCGCGGTTGCCGAGACGTGCTTCGATATCGCTGAGGGTCTGGGTGTAGGCGGTGACCTGCATACCGGCGCCGCCTCCCTTGTTGACCATGGGAATGAACTCGTCGCCCATCAGTTCGCTGAATTCGTCAGCATGGACATTGATTGCGGCCGTGGCGTTGGTTGTCGCGCCAGGCAGGCCATCATCCAGGCCGAATTTATAAAGGTGGCCGGCGACCGAGACCAGGTCGGCAAACATCGAGTTGCCCACGGCAGCAGCAACCTCCGCATCCGACAACGCGTCCAGGCCGACGTAGACCACTGCTCGTTGGCGTACCACCTGCATCCAATCGAAGACTGGCCGTGCGTCGTTGAGGTCGGTGTAGTCCGGGGCCAGTAATTGGGCAATGCTGCCGCTGGTCAATTTTTCCAACAGCGGCAGCAGGGAGGCGACGATCTTATCGAAGAACGTGCGCTCGTAACGCACGGCACTACGCAGGCCTTCGAGTACTGGATCAAACAGCGGTACCAGGCTTAGGTATTGCTCGATTACCACCACCCGACGGTCGCGGCCGAGCATATGGCGGGGCGTGTTGCGTTCGTTGATGCCTTCTTCGATCTGTACGATTGCTTCCCAACGAAGAGGGCTCGCGCTTTGCCCCGGCGATGATTTCGTCGGGCGTGTATGCCGGGGTGTTTGACCTGGAATATGGGCTGTCCCGCAAGGACAAGGCCGGGGGCAGCATCGGCCAGGCGTTGCAGCACATTGGCTATGCCGGCCCGCATGCGGTGGGCGGCCAGGCCGTGCATGCCGCGTTTGAGCTGCATATCGAGCAGGGCCCGATCCTCGAAGCGCAGGGCATTACCATCGGCGTGGTCACCGGCGCCCAGGGCCAGCGCTGGTATGAGGTGGAGTTGAGCGGGCGCAGCGCCCACGCCGGTACCACACCGATGGACCACCGCCTGGATGCGTTGCTCGGTTTTGCCCGCGTGGCCGAGGCGGTGAATGGCTTGGGTCTGGAGCAGGGCGCCGAAGGGCGGGCCACGGTGGGTATGACGAATATCTTTCCCAACTCGCGCAACGTGGTGCCGGGGCGGGTGTTTTTCAGCGTGGAATTCCGTCACCCGGACGAAGCAGTGCTGGCGCGTCAAGACCAGCAATTGCGCGACGCTGTGGCGCGTATTGCTGCGGGCATCGGTTTGCAGCACAACGTGAAGCAGATCTTCCTGTACGCGCCGATTGCCTTCGACAGTGATTGCGTGGCCGTGGTGCAGGCGTCTGCGGAGGCACTGGGATACAGCCATCGCCCGATGATTTCCGGTGCCGGGCATGACGCCTGCTACCTGAACCAGGTGGCGCCGACGGCGATGATTTTCGTGCCGTGCGTGGACGGGCTGAGCCACAACGAGGCAGAGGAGATTTCGCCGGAGTGGTCGACGGCGGGCGCAGATGTGTTGCTCCAGGCACTATTGGCCAAGAGCAATGCTGAGCCAATGATCTGAATGAGTCTTGGGAAACATTGAAGCGATTCGGTAGGGTGACAATTAGCGCTGTCCGATCGGGATTGCCAGCTCTCATAAGCTGGAGGTTTGCTCACTGGTGAATTTCTGTAACTGACATGGTGAAAACCAGCTTGGATCTACCCGCATTGGCGTAGGAGTGTGGAACATCTGTTTTTGCGACCGCTGAGCAACCTGCGTGGATGACTAATTCAGTGTCCCCGACAACACATTTAAGCGTCCCTTTCTCGACATGAAATAATTCAATTGTGCCCTGAGGATGCCCTTGTGACGAAAAGGACTCCCCTGGAAACATTTCCCAGCGCCACAGCTCAATCATGTTAGGCCCTGTGGTCCCTGCAAGAAGACGGGCTGTCCCGCCCAGATCACCAGTCCAGAGAGTGGGGATCTCCTGGCTGTCGATCATATGGGCAGCAGGGGCGTCTGTCACATTGACGATGTCTGCAACAGAAAGCCCCAACGCGGCGGCGATTTTGCACAGGATGCCTATGCTCGGGTTAGCCGTGCATTTCTCAATTTCGACGACCATTCCTTTACTTACGCCTGAGCGGCGAGATAGCTCATCCAAGGTGATTTTCTGATTCTTTCGTGCCTGTTTGAGCGTGCGCGCAACTGCCAGGCCCACAGTCTGAGCATCGGCGCCGGGCGTGGTCGATATAACGTTGTTTAGGGTCATTGTTCAGGGTCATGGGAGAGAGTTGGAGGGATTCTCGACGCTTGCTGCTGGTGTCGTCAATCTGCTCAGTGGCGGGATCTTATTGGTATAGTCGATATATTGACTTATTTGGTCGCTAATGGATAGCATGAAACCACATGTAGATCATTGGAGGTTTTTGATGCTGTCCGTACTGCCGTTAATTGACCAATCTGTTGCAGATTTGGCACCGGGCTTCCGGGCGCTGAGTATCGTTGTGAAGGCTGCGCCCCTGACCAACCCTGGTGTCGCTCAAGAGGCCTTGGACCGCGCTTGCCAGGCAGTGTTGGCAAGCGGGCCCGCTTGGGGAGAGGCGCATCTGGCAGCCTGGGCTGAGACCTTCCGAAAGTTTGGGGCCAAGCCACAACGCACGCCTTGCTCGGCTGAAGCATTGCGCAAGCGTGTTCTACGAGACGGCAGCTTACCGAGCCTGGACCCCATCGTTGACCTCTACAATGCCATCAGTATCGAGTACGCGATCCCTGTAGGCGGGGAAAATATAGACGCCTATGTGGGCACTCCGCGGCTCGTCGTCGCAGACGGTACCGAGCCTTTTGACACCGTGAAAGAAGGCGCTCCCGCTCACGAGTATCCAGACGCCGGCGAAGTGGTATGGCGGGATGATAAAGGCGTGACATGCCGTCGTTGGAATTGGCGGCAAGGTGTCAGAACACGCCTGGGTTCTGGTGCAAAACAGATGTGGTTCATTCTGGAAAGTTTGCCGGCGATGCCTCTTGAAGCGCTGACAGAGGCAGGCGACAAGCTTATCGAAGGCCTGCAACTGATGATGCCAGGCGTTCAAATTGAAAGCTCACTGATTGGTCCTGGATCTAATTAGTCAAAAGACGAAACCCTGGAGTCATGAATGATATTTACCGGCCTTAGCGCATTTCCCTTGACGCCTATGAATGAACAGGGCGTGGATGAGAAGGGCGTAAGCAAATTGCCGCTGTGATCGACGAACTGGAACTGAGCTGAACCCGGCTTCCTACATAGAAAGAGGGCGCCTGCCAATCATGTTCCATGAGGCAGGCGAACAGGTTTCTAGCGTTTCAGAAACGTAGTGAAGTGGTCCTTGTGATCCTGCAGGATCTCGCCTGGCAAGATCGTTGCGACACTCCCCCGATGTTGCAGGCCATGGGATAGCACATGCGCCAGTATTTGCTCCTTAGTCATGTTGCCAGGCTTTCCGTCCTTGAAAGTAAACGTCACGTGATCAGCCAGTTCCGCTGGCGTGACGGCTTTGGTGTATTCGACAAACCATTGATTCGCCTTGGAGAATTGCTCTTCAAGCTGACTCAAGTCCTGCGGTTGGTCGGTCACGACGGAGTCAAATTCGTCCGGCTTTCCTTTCAGTCTGGCGATGAACAACTGATCAACAATGTTGATGTGGTTGAGCCAATACATCGCTTTCGCCATTTCGTCTGGATAGGATTTTGCCGCTGAGGCTTTCAAGTATTTGAATAGTTCCTCCTCAGACCATGCCTTGTACTGGTAAAGCGAATGCAGAAGGTTTTTGGCGCTCATGGTGTTCTCCCTGATTTCTAGCTGACAGGTGTCCCGCGCTACCTGGCGAGGTAGCGCCAGAGACTTCGTTGCGGTTGGCTGAAAAAAGCTGGTGGATAAATGCAATGGTCACTATATTGACTTTTATAGTCAATAGATGGAAGCTGGATGACAAGCGATTTAAATCGTGGTGTTGGATTTCAGCAGGGCACCGCCAGAGAGGCGGCTAGCTCAGAGATTGCGAGAGGGTGTCTCAAGTTATGAAATACGTCAGTACGCGGACACCCGGCAAAACATTCGACTTTGGTGATGTGCTCATGGGGGCGTATGCCCCGGATGGAGGGTTATTCGTTCCTCTCAAGGTTCCTCACTTCAAAAGGGAAGATCTCTCCAAGCTGGAATGGCTGCCTTTCCATGAACTGGCACGTCACGTGATTGAGCCGTTTGTAGGCCGTTGGATACCTCAAGATCAGCTGCCTCAGATTCTCGAGGAAACGTTCGACTGCTTCAAAAGCAGAGCGGTTGCACCGCTTTACCAAACGGCGAGCAACGAGTGGATATTGGAATTGTTTCATGGGCCAGCTGGCGTCTATCAGGACTTTGGTCTCCAATTGATGGCTCGCCTGGTTGGGCACGACTTGTTGAGATCTGGCAAGAAAGCGCTTGTTGTAGGTTGCACCGGTGGAGACACAGGCGCTGCGGCTATAAAAGCCTTCTCCGGTATGCAAGGTGTGACCGTTATTGTGCTGCATCCCTCGAGAGGAATAACGGAAGAGCATAGACGCCGCTTATTGAGCGCGGGTGAAGAAAACATAGTTAATGTTGCTGTCGAAGGGGATTATTCCGATTGTCATCGCCTCTGCGAACAGTTCTTCAAACACAATACCGAAACGCAGCAACTGATATCCTTCAATTCCGTGAATTGGGTGCGAGTGCTTGCACATCTTCCCTTCTATTTTTACTCAGCACTTCAATTAGGCGCGCCTGACAGGGCAGTAGCCTTCAGTGTACCCACCGGCAATTTCGGAGCGTTATACGCGGGTTATATTGCCAGGGAAATGGGATTGCCGATTCGGCAATTGATCGTTGCCACCAATGTCAATGCGGGATTGCATAATTTTCTGCAAACTAATCTCTATAGCCGAAGTGAGATTCGTATTACTAATACGCCTAGTATGAACGTCTCATTGGCCTCGAATTTTGAACGCATGCAGTGGAGTATTCTTAACCGCCGCGGAGAAAAAGTAGCCAGGAATATGGAGTTGTTAGAGGGGGAGGGTTCGATTCAGTTAGAGCAAGATGAATGGTTGGAGGCACGTAAGCTTTTCGACTCGCTGGCCGTGGAGGACGCAGATGCTTTCCGGACCATTCATGAGGTGTTTGCGCAAAGTGGTTATCTGATCAGCCCCAATACTGCAATTGGTTTGCGAGCGGCGCGTGCCAGTAGGCGTAGCTTGCTTATCCCGATGATCTGTCTGGCGACGACACATCCCTCCAAGAGTGCCGCAGCGGCTGATGAAACAGATGCGCTGGGGGTCATCAAAGGGATCGGCGCTCTTCCTGGGCCTGATTATCGATGTGTTTCAATCCCTAACGATGTTGGCGCTCTTAAGCAGCTCATCGGGACGTTGTCCACAGACACGGAGTCTCGCTCGTTATAAGTTTGGAGTTAGAGATGAAACGTGTGTTAGATAAGGTTGACGAGAAAATATTGGAAGAGCTGACGCGTAACGCGCGGCTGGCTCACAATGATATTGCGATGAAAGTTAACTTGTCGAGGAATGCGGTCAGGCTGCGAATCGAAAGATTGGAGCGTGATGGATACGTCAGAGGGTATACGATTATTAAAGGAATGCCCTCGGCGGATGCTGGGCCGATCAACGCTTTAATCTTCGTTTATCGTAAAGATAGAATGCGTGATGCTGACGTTGTCCGTTCTGTCATAGCGATGCCTGAGGTTATTTCATGCAATGTGATGAGCGGCGACCTTGATATTGTATTGACGGTCGAGGCGATGAGTTCAGACCGTATCCATAGAGTTTGGAGTGAAATCTCAGCGCTGCCAGGCGTCCTAAATACTGTGACGTCCTTCGTTTTATCCTGCACCAAGTAGTATGGATAAAGCAAAGTGCGCTGCCGAACGAGCATTTTGCTCGCAATTACGTTCTGTTTGCCATATTCGTGAAAATGCGTTGGCGACTTACTATTTCAGCACCCAAACATAACAATGAGATCTTTGTCGTGACTGAATATAAAATTGCTTTGCTTGGCTTCGGTGGCGTCAACCGCGCGCTGACTCAGCTTATCGCTGATAAGAATTCGCGCTGGGCAGATGAGCTGGGGTTTACTCTGAAGATTATCGGCGTCAGTGATCTCTTTCTTGGCTCGGTTATCAACAAAGACGGTCTGGATGCTCATGAGCTGGCCGCGGTGCCTGCAGCCAAAGGCAGTCTCAAAGCCCTGCGAGGCGGCAGTGATGAACCTGCCAATGAGTCCGTCATTCGGTTTGCGGGTGCCGATATCGTTGCTGAGGCTACATTTACCAATCCCGTGGACGGCGAGCCAGCCACTACGTTCTGCCGTTGGGCCCTGGAGAAGGGCATCAGCGTCGTGACTACCAACAAAGGTCCAGTGGCGCTGCATGCGCAAAGTTTGAAGGCGCTTGCCCAAAGCACCGGTGCTCAGTTTGAGTTCGAAGGTTCTGTCATGAGCGGAACGCCAGTTATCCGGTTGGCTAAGGAATCTCTCGCAGGCTCGGAAATCAGCGGTTTCAAAGGAATTCTCAACGGCACGTCGAACTTTGTCCTCTCCAGTATGGAGACGGGGCTGGACTTCTCCAGTGCTGTTGCGAAGGCCCAGGCGCTAGGTTATGCCGAAGCAGATCCAACAGCCGATGTGGAAGGGCATGATGTTCGTCTAAAGGTCGTCATTTTGGCGAATGAGTTACTCGGCGCAAAGCTCAAGCCTAGCGATGTCCTGTGCAAGGGTATTTCCGAGATTACCGCCCAGGACATTACCGAAGCGACAAAAGCCAATGCTCGATGGAAGCTTATCGGCAGCGCAGAAAAGCTGAGTGATGGCTCCATTTATGCCTCCGTGAGCCCGCAGTTATTGCCCGCCACTGACGCACTTGCCGGTGTGAGCGGGGCTACCAACGCCATCACTTTCAATACCGCCATTCTTGGCCCTGTCACTGTGGTGGGCGCGGGTGCGGGTCGTTTTGAAACGGCTTTCGCTCTACTCGCCGATATTGTGAGCATTCACAAGCACAAAACCCAGTCAGGTAAGTAATCATGAATAGCTTGAGTATTTCACTGGCTGCTGATTATAAAGCGATCACTGTGCATAGCCCGTTTGACGGTAGCAAAGTGGGTGAGGTGGTCGACATGCCTGCTTCATCCGCCACCACAATAGTCGACACCGCTATTTTGGGTGCGTTGATTGCCAAGGACCTGCCACGACACGAACGTGCACGTATATTGGAACAGGCGGCGTTCTCGGTTGAGCGTGATAAGGACGCCTTTGCCCGACTGATTGTGGCGGAGTCGGGCAAAACACTGAAGCAGGCAAAGAAAGAGGTATTGCGCTGCGTCAATACGTTGAAGTTGTCGGCGGAAGAAGCCAAGCGCAATGCGGGCGAAGTGATCCCTTTCGATGCTTATGTGGGATCCGAATCTCGCCAGGGATGGTTCACTCGCGAGCCCCTGGGTGTAATCGTCGCGATTACTCCTTACAACGATCCCCTCAATCTGGTCGCCCATAAGTTGGGCCCTGCCATTGCGGGCGGGAACGCGGTTGTTCTCAAGCCGTCCGAGCTCACACCACTCTCGGCGATCAAGCTGGTGGATTGCCTGATCGAGGCTGGCCTGCCGCCTGTTGTTGTAACAGTCGCCACAGGAGGGGCTGCATTGGGCAAGGCCCTGGTCGCACACCGTGCGGTGCGTATGGTGTCTTTCACAGGTGGTTTCGTTACCGGGGAGCAAATCGCGCGCACGGCTGGGCTTAAAAAGCTGGCGATGGACCTTGGGGGAAATGCCCCGGTTATCGTGATGGCTGATTGCGATCTGAATGAAACAGTCGACGCTTGTGTGTCGGGGGCTTTTTGGGCGGCCGGGCAGAATTGCATTGGTACTCAGCGGATTTTAATCGAGGCGCCACTCTACGAAGCGTTCAAGGCGCGCTTCGTTGAGAAAACCAGTCAGTTGATCGTGGGTAATCCTGCAGATGATCAGACGGATGTCGGTCCTATGATTACTGAGGCGTCAGCCAAGCATGCTGAAGAAGTAGTGAATGACGCGATTGCCAGAGGCGCGGCGCTGCTGTTCGGCAATGTACGTAACGGTTCGCTTTATTCGCCCACTGTTCTGGAAAGCGTCGACCGCCACTGCAAACTGTGGTGCGAGGAAGTGTTCAGTCCTGTCGTGATACTTCAGAGCATTGGTTCCCTGGACGAGGCCCTGACGCTTGCCAACGAACCTGAATACAGCCTGCACGCGGGGATCTTCACCAGTAATTTGAATGTTGCGATGAAGGCAGCCAAGCGACTTGAAGCGGGCGGCGTCATGATCAACGACTCCTCGGACTATCGATTCGACGCAATGCCTTTCGGTGGTTTCAAGTACGGGAGCATGGGCCGCGAAGGTGTGCGTTTCGCCTATGAAGATATGACGCAACCCAAAGTGGTGTGCATTAACGGCGTGAGTGAGAACTAAACAAGTCGCTCCTGCAGGACTTGACGCTTCAGTGCGATCCTTGGCGAGACTCTTCTGCCTTGAAGAGTCGCGTTCAGAATAAAAATAAAAAGGTAACAGAGATGAGTATCAGCGATTTTAATCCTGCGCCCGAGCAGGCATCCCGTGTCGCTCGAAGAACAGACTTCAGCGCTGAGGAATCGGGTTACCAACAAGTGCTCAAGCCGCGCCAGGTCCAGATGATAGCCATTGGTGGTGCGATTGGCAGCGGGCTTTTTATGGGCGCCGGAGCGCGTCTCGCAGAGGCGGGGCCTTCTCTAGTATTTGTCTTTGCACTATGTGGTTTCTTTGCCTGGTTCATCATTCGAGCTATGGGCGAGCTTGTGATGTACAGGCCTTCATCCGGTTCTTTCGTTTCTTACGCTCGAGAATTTTATGGGGAGAAATGGGCGTTTACAGTGGGTTGGATGTACTGGACCGATTGGGTGATGGTAGCGATTGCTGACCTTACTGCCATCGCGCTCTATCTGAACTTCTTCAAGGCCTATCTACCCGTTATGGGCGATATTCCGCAGTGGTTGCTTGCACTTGCCGCGTTAGCCCTCGTCACCGCAATTAATTTGGTGTCGGTAAAGATTTTCGGGGAACTCGAGTTCTGGTTTGCCCTGATCAAAGTGGCTGCCTTGACTACCTTTCTAGGTATAGGCGTGTATATGGTCCTGTTTGGCACGCCACTTCCGGGACATGAAGTTGGATTCCAACTCATCGCCGACAATGGCGGATGGTTTCCAGCAGGGCTTTTGCCCGCAGTCATCATGATCCAAGGGGTGATATTCGCCTACGGAAGTGTGGAGTTAGTCGGTACTGCCGCGGGTGAAGCCCAGGATGTTGCTAAAGTCATGCCGAAGGCCATTCGTGCAGTGGTGTTCCGCATCATTGTTTTCTATGTAGGCTCCATACTGCTGTTGGCAATGCTACTCCCCCACACAGCCTATTCAGCAGGTGTCAGTCCATTTGTAACCTTTTTTGGCTCACTGGGAATCAAGGGCGCGGACGCCATTATGAATATGGTCCTCATCACGGCGGCTGTTTCATCTTTGAATGCGGGCATCTATTCAACCGGTCGAGTACTAAGGTCCCTCGCCATCAGTGGTTCAGCGCCTGGTTTTCTGGCGAAGATGAATCGTCAGGGGGTTCCATTCGCCGGCATCATGCTGACAACCGTCGCATCCCTGATCGGGGTCTTTCTCAATGCAATTGTTCCCGGGGAAGCATTCGAAATTGCATTGACCCTCACCGCTGTGATGCTGATTGGTTCATGGTCAACGATCATTTTGTGCCAAATCAAGCTTTTCAAGTATGCCCAGCTTGGGGAGTTGGAACGACCGCAGTTTCGTATGCCTTTCGCTCCGTACAGTGGTTACGCCACGCTTATTTTCTTTGGTTTGGTGCTGGTACTGATTGCGATGGATTATCCCGTAGGGACGTATTCAATTGCTTCGCTGCCCATCTACGCCGCAGTGCTTGTAGTCGGTTGGTACATGGTACGTGGCCGTGTGCGTGGGATTGAATCAGGGGCACTGGTATTCGATGAGAACCAGGATTTGGTCCCTGTTGATCAGGCTCTCCGCCACTCAGGTACTCCACTTCAAAATTGAACAAGCACAACGACAATGCCCTTTGGAGGAATAGACCCATGCGTCCTGACAAGAAAAATCTGACCACGCTATCTGCAGCCACACTGGCTGTTCATGGGGGTAACGTAATCGACGCGACGACCGGCGCGGTGCGTACGCCATTAGTCATGGCCAACTCCTATCTACTGCCGGAGGATCCTTCGACAATGGATTGGTCCAGCCCAGATGGCCTTGTGTATACCCGTAACCAAGGGCACAACCAAGTGTGCCTGGAGAAAAAGCTCGCAGCACTTGAGGGGACTGAGTCTAGTGTTGTGTTTGCAACCGGCGTAGCTGCGTTGCATGCAGTGTTTTTTACATTTTTGAAAAGTGGTGACCATGTCCTTGTGAGTGATGTCACCTATGAAGCCGTATGGCGGTTGTTCGCCGAGCTTCTGCCTGAGCGCTATGGTATTGAAGCAACGTTTGTAGATATGGGCGATCTGGACGCTGTCCGGCAGGCATTCAGGCCCAATACAAAGCTGCTTCACACTGAAACGATCGCGAATCCTACGACCAAGGTCGCGGACATTGCTGCCTTGGCCGAGATTGCGCACGCTCAGGGCGCGTTGATCTCTGTAGATGCGACGTTTACACCGCCACCTTTTTTCCGTGCCAGTGAGCATGGTGTAGACCTGGTTGTTCATTCGTTGACCAAATACATTAACGGTCATGGTGACTCGATGGGCGGTGTGGTCTTGGGTTCTACCAAGATGA
This sequence comes from Pseudomonas sp. 1 R 17, assembly GCF_900067035.1. Taxonomy (NCBI): domain Bacteria; kingdom Pseudomonadati; phylum Pseudomonadota; class Gammaproteobacteria; order Pseudomonadales; family Pseudomonadaceae; genus Pseudomonas; species Pseudomonas sp. 1 R 17. Next base: position 124,656 of record NZ_FKLB01000050.1, on the reverse strand, counting down.
TGAATCACATCAAGCACGATGCACTGGTTGACCTTGGGGCAACCATCTCGCCGTTCAATGCCTGGTTAATCATGCGGGGCTCAGTCACCCTGCCTTTGCGTTTGAAGCAGCACCTGAGCAATGCGGAAAAACTGGCTGTGTATCTCGAGTCAGATGACCGTATTGCCTATGTTTATTACCCCGGGCTTGCCTCTCATCCGCAGCATGAATTAGCTCAGCGGCAATTTGCCGGTCGTGGTTTTGGGGCAATGATGGCCTTCGCAGTGAAAGGTGATCCAGACACCCAAAATCGCTTTGTTTCTAACTTGCGCATTATTACGTCTGCCGTTTCACTGGGCCATGATGAGACGCTCATTGTTCATGTAGGCGCTGAGGGCCGTGGCGGCTTTGACAAGTATCCCAAGGAATTTCAGGAGTACGGCCACTTGCGTTTATCGGTGGGGCTTGAGGACGCAGATGATCTGATTAAAGATATTTGCCTTGCCTTGGATGAAACGTTCAAATGACCTGGCAAATTTGATTATTGGTTTTTGTCTTACAGTATCACGCACAGGGTTTGGTCAACCCGTCTTTACCCCCGTACATGCGGGGGTCTTTTTAATTTTAGATAAGTTTTCGCATGTGTTGCCGAATCTTGCCTGAAACGAGAAAGGTGATTTTTAGTTAACGGGGCTTAGGGGGATTAATTGTGGCTTGGATAAGCTTGATTGTTGCTGGGCTGCTCGAAGTGGTTTGGGCGTTTTCAATGAAACAATCTGAGGGCTTTACACGCGTAGTACCCACCATTGTGACTTTGGTTATGGTGGTAGCCAGCTTTGCGCTGCTCTCCTTCTCGATGAAAAGTCTTCCGCTAGGCACCGCTTATACGATCTGGACGGGTATCGGGGCGGTTGGCGCTTTTTTAGTTGGCATTGCTTTTCTCGGAGAGCCAGCCAGTATTCTGCGAGTGGCTGCCGCGATTTTAATTGTTTCCGGTTTGGTGATGATGAAAGTGGCTTCGACATAAATTTTCGAGCATTTTGCTCATGAAATTGATCAGTTTGCCATATTCTCTGAAGTGGCATTGCCAATGTAGTGTTGGTAATAAGGCGATCGCCTCATAATAATAACTTACGGAGCTATGTGTTCAGCTATAGAATTTTTACTGCCCTTGAATCCAATTACAATACCTAGGGATGTACATATGAACTCGCTAAGAAAAATGTGTTTTATCGCGCTCTTTCCACTGTGTTTGAATGTGGCGTGGGCCAAAGATTACACAATCCTGCGCTTTGGCGTGGATGCTAACTACGCGCCCTTCGAGTCGAAAGCGGCTGATGGCAGCCTCAAGGGGTTTGACATTGATTTGGGTAATTCGATTTGCGCCAAACTTCAAGTTAAATGCATCTGGGTCGAGAGCGATTTTGACGGTCTGATCCCAGGCCTCAGAGCCGGTAAGTTCGATGGTATTCTCTCATCCATGACAGTGACGCCAACGCGCGCAAAAGCCATCGACTTTTCAAATGAATTGTTTTCTGGGTTCACGGCCTACGTGTTCAAAAAAGGTTCGGGCCTCAACGCAGACGTAGCGTCACTCAAGGGTAAAACGGTCGGCTACTTCCAGGGCAGCATCCAGGAAGCCTATGCAAAAGCTGTTCTGGATAAAGCAGGCGTTAAAATTCAGTCCTATCAGAACCAGGACCAAGTGTATTACGACCTCGTAGCGGGGCGGCTGGATGGATCCCTGCAGGACGCATTACAGGCCCAGTTAGGTTTTCTCAACTCGCCGCAGGGTGCCGATTACGAAATCAGCCCGTCCGTCGAGAGCCCTTATCTTCCCTCCAAAACCGCCATCGGCGTTGCCAAGGGCAACGTGGAACTCAAGGCATTGCTCGATAAAGCGATCCAGGCCCTGCACGAAGATGGCACCTACGATTCGATCCAGAAGCAGCACTTCGGCGATCTGAATCTTTACAGCGGCAAATAACCACCCGGCGCTCACCCCCTGGATGGGCGCTTTTCGCTATAGGTTGCTGATCATGTTCGACACACTATTAGGCGTGCTGGGGCTCTCTGCATTCAGCCTGAAGGGGTTTGGCCCTTTACTGCTCGAAGGCGCCTGGATGACCGTCAAGCTGTCCCTTTCTTCCCTGGCGCTGAGTGTGCTGCTGGGGCTGATCGGGGCCAGCGCCAAACTGTCCAGCCTCAAGCTACTACGTCTGCCAGCGCAGCTCTACACCACACTGATCCGGGGGGTGCCGGATCTGGTACTGATGTTATTGATTTTCTACAGCCTGCAAACCTGGCTGACCCTGATTACAGTGGCTCTGGGGTGGGAATACATAGAGATCAACCCCTTTGTCGCGGGGGTTATCACCCTTGGCTTCATCTACGGTGCTTATTTCACCGAGACCTTCCGCGGCGCGATGCTGGCAGTCCCTCGCGGCCAGGTCGAAGCGGCCACGGCTTATGGGTTAAGCCGTACTCAGCGTTTTCGCTTCGTGATGTTCCCGCAAATGATGCGGTTCGCTTTGCCTGGGCTTGGCAACAACTGGATGGTCATTCTCAAGGCCACTGCACTGGTCTCGATCATTGGCTTGGCTGACCTGGTAAAAGCCGCCCAGGATGCGGGGAAAAGCACCTACCAGTTGTTCTTTTTCCTGGTGCTCGCTGCCTTGACGTACCTGGTCATCACCAGCCTCTCCAATGTTGTACTGCGCTACCTGGAAAGGCACTACGCAGCAGGTTCAAGGGAGGCGGTGCGATGATTGAACTTCTACAGGAGTACTGGAGGCCTTTCTTCTACAGCGATGGTCAGCAAATAACCGGGCTGGCCATGACCTTGTGGCTGCTCAGTGCCTCACTGTTCATCGGCTTTATTGTGTCGGTTCCGCTGTCCATCGCTCGAGTGTCGCCCAGGTTTTATGTGCGCTGGCCGGTGCAGTTCTACACCTATCTGTTCCGGGGGACGCCGCTCTACATTCAGTTGTTGATCTGCTACACGGGGATCTACAGCCTGGCTGCCATACGAACACAACCTGTGCTTGATGCGTTTTTTCGCGATGCGATGAATTGCACCATTCTTGCTTTTGCCCTGAATACTTGCGCCTACACCACGGAGATATTTGCAGGGGCAATTCGCAACATTGCCCATGGCGAGGTTGAGGCTGCGAAAGCTTATGGCCTCTCAGGTTGGAAGCTCTATGCGTTTGTGATCATGCCATCAGCCTTGCGTCGCTCGCTGCCGTATTACAGCAACGAAGTCATCCTGATGCTGCACTCGACCACGGTGGCATTCACCGCAACGGTGCCGGACATTCTTAAAGTCGCCCGCGACGCGAACTCCGCGACCTTCTTGACCTTTCAATCGTTTGGGATTGCGGCATTGATTTACCTGGCGGTGACCTTTGCCCTGGTCGGCCTGTTTCGAATCGCCGAGCGTCACTGGTTGGCTTTTCTTGGTCCGACTCACTGAGCCCAGTAGCTGACACTGCTGCTCCAATCCGCGTTAGAGGATGACTGCAAACATGTACAAATTGACTGTTGAAGGGCTACACAAAAGTTACGGTAGCCATGAAGTGCTCAAGGGCGTATCCCTGCATGCCAAAACAGGCGACGTGATCAGCCTGATCGGCGCCAGTGGCTCTGGAAAGAGTACGTTCCTGCGCTGCATTAATTTTCTCGAAACACCCAACGACGGTGCCATGAGTCTGGATGGCAAACCGATCTGCATGGTCAAAAACCATTTGGGGCTGCGCGTGGCGGATGACCGTGAATTGCAACGATTGCGCACCCGCCTGGCCATGGTGTTCCAGCACTTCAACCTGTGGGGCCACCTGACCGTGTTGGACAACATCACCATTGCTCCTCGGCGGGTGCTGGGTGTGAGCAAAAAAGATGCGGAAGATCGTGCCCGGCGATACTTGGAAAAGGTGGGACTGCCTGCCCGTGTTGCCGATCAATTCCCAGCGTTTCTGTCCGGGGGGCAACAGCAACGGGTGGCCATTGCTCGCGCACTTGCGATGGAGCCTGAAGTCATGCTGTTCGACGAGCCTACGTCTGCGCTGGACCCTGAAGTGGTGGGCGAAGTGTTGAAAGTCATCCAAGGGCTCGCAGAAGAAGGGCGGACCATGATCATGGTGACCCATGAAATGGGATTTGCCCGCAAGGTTTCGAACCAACTGCTGTTTCTTCATCAGGGGCTTGTCGAAGAGCAAGGCGGGCCGGAGATCCTGGATAACCCGCGCAGTGAGCGTCTGCAACAATTTTTGTCTAATGGGCTGAAGTGAAAAACCTTCTGTATGAAAACTGCAAGTGAAACCCAGATGGCTGTTGCAACGTTGGGGCGTATCGACGAGGCGATCGTTGATGTGCTGCGCCATAACGGGCGTATCACTTATAAAAAACTCGCCTCATTGGTGAACCTGAGTGAGAGCCCTTGCCAGCAACGTGTACGTAAGCTGGAAAGGCTAGGGGTCATCCGTGGCTATGGGGCCTTCATCGACGAGCACAAGCTCTCACCTGGTTTATCTCTGCTGGTGCTGGTTGGATTGGCTGATGGCAAGGGGCTCTGCGGGCAAAAGGCGTTTGAAGCCGTAGCCGTTGCTTGCCCGCAAGTCATTGAGTGCCAGCTCATCAGTGGTGCGCTTGATTACTGTCTACGCATGCGTTGCCGGGATATGGGGCATTTCCGCTCGCTCACTGAACGTTGGTTGGAAAGTGCTGAGCTGTATATCGAGAAACTGGCGGCCTATCCAGAGTTGGCCGTCATCAAGCCTTCATCGACGCACCTTGGTATCGAATAACAATTACAACACTCCAAGCCTATGGATAAACCATGATGATTGCCAATCAGAAGTTCAGTCATAAAGTACTGCTTTCTGCCTCCCTATGATTGGGCAGAGCTCGCAGCACTTAACGTTGAAGAAATTTTATATTCTCGCACTTTGCAGGCGAGCCTCCCTTCTCTGAAACGGGTGAAGTCCATGATCGTTCGACCCATGCTGCCTGGTATCCGTGCCATTGAAGCTGAAATGATTGAGTTGCGCCGCCATCTTCATGCTTATCCGGAGCTCAGCCTTAAGGAGTTCAAAACCTCAGATCTGGTTGCTGCCAAGCTCCAGTCGTGGGGATTTGAGGTGCATCGTGGTTTTGGGGGGACCGGTGTCGTAGGGCGTTTGCAGCATGGTTGTGGACGTAAGATCATTGGTATTCGGGCAGATATGGATGCGTTGCCGATTCTGGAGCAGACTGGATTGCCGTATGCGAGCCAGCATCCAGGTGCCATGCATGCCTGTGGTCATGACGGCCATACTGCAATGCTGCTGGCTGCCGCGAAGCACCTAGCCAACAGCCGGCAGTTCGACGGTACGCTGGTGGTCATCTTTCAGCCTGCCGAAGAAAGCGATGGGGGCGCGCAGAAAATGCTGGATGATGGTCTCCTGGAGCGATTTCCCTGTAATGCGTTGTTCGGCATGCACAACATGCCTGGGTTGCCAGTAGGGAAGTTGGGTTTTCGGGCCGGGCCGTTCATGGCCTCTACTGATACTGTTGAAATTCGAATTGATGGTATGGGTGGGCATGGAGGAATGCCACATAAAGCCATTGACCCCATACTTACTGGAGGGGCAATTGTCATGGCGCTGCAAAGTATTGTGTCGCGCAATACGGATCCTCTGGAGATGGCGGTTATCACTGTGGGTTCCTTTCATTCTGGTGAGGCGCCCAACGTTATTCCGGGGCATGCGGTACTCCAACTATGCGTTCGCGCTTTGAAGCCTAACGTTCGAGCTGACCTTCTCAAGCGGATTGTTCAGGTTGCCCAAGCTCAGGCGCTTAGCTTCGGCGCCAGTGTCAGTGTGGAGGTTGATAGGGGAGAATCATTGCCGCCCCTGATAAATGATCCTCAGCTTACTGCGTTTGCCCGTCAGGTCGCTGTAGATTGGTTGGGAGAAGAAGGGGTGATTCAAGACATGGCACCCATCGCTGCCAGTGAAGATTTTGCAGTGATGCTTGAGCATTGTCCTGGCAGCTATCTCTTTATCGGTAATGGTGATGGGGAGGGGGGGTGCATGGTGCATAACGCAGGCTACGACTTCAACGATGACTGCCTGGGGACTGGGGCTAGTTACTGGGTTCGGTTAGTTGAACAGTTTCTGGTTTGAGTCGGTCGAGACCAGGTGCAGTACCTAACCGATCCAGCACCATTTTTTCTTTACCCTGCTCCATCGTATTCTGCCAGCGTGCTGATGGAGAGGGTCCTATGCAAACTCCTGCAGATGGCTCGCGCCCATGTGGATCAGTCTGGACTGATCCCAAAAGTGCGTGCATGGCTATTCCAGAGTATTGCCGTTATTGCCATCGTAGCAATCGGCTTGTTTCTGTTCGACAGTACCCAGACCAACCTCCAGAAGTGTGGGCTTTACCCCGGGCTTCAGCTTCCTTGATTGCAGTGCAGGTTTCGGCATCGCTCAACACCTGATCGACTACACCGAAGCGGACACCTATCCACTCGATAGCTGTCCCATCATGCTGTGTGCTTCCCCATCTGGCCGTTGCGAAGATTTTGCGGCAGGCCAGACGGGGAAGCTTTTTTAACGGTAGTGGCGGGTCATCGATTCCAGAGCGATAGGCGCTGCCCGGCACAGAAGCATTTCCGCAACGAGCGTTGGCTCAAGTTTGAAACGAATAGTCATGCAGTACGACCGCCGAGTACCTCAGCCACCCAGTCGGCGATGTACTGGCCGGCATTGATACTGTTGTCGAAGCTCGAATGCTGCACGCCGCCCTCACGTTCGGTGAAGATTTTTAGTTCGCGTTTGGGGCTGTTGACCAACTGTTCGTAAGTGCGGTGGGCCCACTTCAATGGAATCTGCGAATCCTTTTCTCCGTGGGTGACCAGGAAGGGCACCTTGATGCGGTCCAGGATGCCGTCCAGATGAACGTTCTCGGCGATGGTCATGAACTCGTCCGTGTCCTTGGCACCCCAGACCCAAGACACATGCGACCAATAATGCGGCACCGGGAAGCTGCCTTCCTTTTCCATTCGACGTTTCTGCACATCACGCCAATCATGGTTGGCCCCCCATACGACGCCGCACGCGAAGCGCGGCTCGAAGGCTACCGCGCGCGGGCAGTAGTAGCCTCCAAGCGACACACCTTCCAGGCCGATGCGTTTGGCGTCGACATCGTCGCGGGTTTCCAGCCAATCCACCACGCGGCTGGCCCAATGCTCACTGTCGAAACGCGCAGTCAGATTATGTAGCCGGAGCGCTTCGCCCGTCCCGGGTTGGTCGATGATCAACGATGACACGCCACGTTTGGCCAGCCAGGCGGGCAGGCCGACGCGGTATTTCATTTCTTTGGTGGAATCCAGTCCATTGACCTGCACCAGGATCGGCGCTGGGCCGCTGACGCCTTCGGCACGGACCAGCAGACCGGAAAGGTGTTTGCCTTCGTAAGGGATTTCAACGCGCTCGCAATTTTCCCGTGCCAGTTCGATACTCCGTTGGAAGGTGTGCAGAAAGCGCTGGTACAGCTCCGTGCGGCCCGGTGCACCGTGGGCCTGCAGGCGTTCGCAGCTCAGGTAATAGGTCGCGGCGCGGTTGTATTTTTCACCGGCAGACAACAGTCGACCCTTGCCTTCGTCTTCTTCCGCCAGGCCGCACAGCTTGTCGGCCATGTTCGCCCAGGTTTCACGGAAGGCTTTGCTGCCGGCGGCATCCGGCTGTTTGGCGGCTTCTTGCAGCGGCGCGCACATTTTCTCGATTTCGCCGATGCGGGCGCCCATTTCAATGGCCAGGTCGACGGAAAGATTCCACACGTAGTTGGTCGGGAAGTAGCGAAACATGATTGTTATTGTCCTTGTGCAAGCAAAGGCAGGCGGCCAAATCCGGAGCGGGGTACGCCAGACCTGACGGTTCGAAGCAGGCTAAGGTGAGGCCCATTGTTTGGCCAATCGCGAGTCAGGATGGGAGGTATTGCGAACGGCGATAGGGCGCACATGCGCCATTGGCTTGAGTCTCGGCGCGCGCATGAATCCTGGCTCGCCGCCGAGCAGCGGGAGCGACTACTGCTCCAGCTCGTTAATGATCTGACTGATTTTCGCCCGCAACCAACGGTGCATCGGATCTCCTTCCATGGTTCGGTGCCAGAGCATGAACTCACGCATGACCGGGATTTTTACTGGTGGCTGCACGATGCGCAGCGGCAGGTAGTTGGCGTAGAGCCTGGCCATGCGCTGGAGCATGGTGGCGACGCGTTGGGTGCCGACGATCAGCTGCGGCAGAGTATTGAAATCATGGGTCACCACTTCCATGCGGCGGGTGAAACCATACTGGCTCATCAACCATTCTTCGACGCTCAGTTGCCGGTTGCGGCCAAAAATCACCGAGACATGGCCCATCTCGATGTACTGGTCGAGGCTGATGCTGTCGCCCACCAACGTGTTGCCGTCCCACACTACGCAGACGTGTTCTTCTTCAAACAGTAGCTGCGAGGGGTGGCCTTCGATCAGGTAGTGTTCAGGCACGATCATCATGTCGGCCTCACCGCGCATCAGCATCTCGGTGGACGTGTCGCCAGGGCCGAGCAGTTCAAAGGTGATATGCGGTGCTTCCAGGGAGATCTTCTGGATCACCCGGGCAAACAGGACGCTGATCAGATAGTCCGAGGTGATCAGGCGAAAATGACGCTTGCTGGTGGCGGGGTCGAACACTGGTTTGGCGGTGATCGAGGACTGGATCGTCAGCAGCACCTGGCGTACGGGCGCCGCCAGCTCGCGGGCATAGGGCGTGGGCTGCATCTTGCGCCCGACCTGCGCCAGCAGTTCATCTTCGAAGTAGAGGCGCAGCCTGCCCAGTACGCCGCTGGTGGCGGATTGAGTCATGTGCAGGCGTTCGGCAGCGCGGGTGATGTTCTGCTCTTCCAGTAACACATCCAGCGCCACCAGGAGATTGAGATCCAGGTGGTTAAAGCGCATGGCGGTCTCGATTTTTGTATTTATTTTGTAAATACCTTCCGGCCTTCCTATCGCGGCGTCAAGTCCCGTGAATGGATGAATCGAACGACGCCTGGTTCGATTTTCCATGTCACTTGCGCCGCGCAGCCAGGTATCGCATTTGCCGATAGGTCGCATCCCGACAAGCGATTAGTCAGTGGGTTTTTGCCCCTTCAGTATCGGCCCACAGTCGGTTGGCGTGACGCTTCATCGACTTCAAGACCCGCCTCGGCAGCGCTCCGCCTGGCACGGTTCCCGTAAGCGGGGTGCTGGCCTGCGCTGAATAATTACAATGGAGTGGTAACTCAATGAACATCATTGGCCTTGATGCCTTGATTTTTGGCGTCGACGATATTCAAGCCTGTACCCATTGCCTGCGTGACTACGGCCTGCGCCCTGTCGATGTCGACAGCGAGGGCGGTCGTTTTGAAGCCCTCGACGGCACGGCGGTGATTATCCGTCATGCAGACGATGCTCGTTTGCCGGTGGCCATCGGGCCTGCTCCCTCGATTCGGGAAACCGTTTATGGCGTGGCCGGCGTGGCTGACCTCGAGGCCATCGCCGATGAGTTGGGGCGCGACCGCCCGGTGACCCGCGGTGCCGATGGCTCCGTGCACAGCGTGGACGATATGGGCTTTGCCATTGGTTTCCAGATCAGCGTGCGGCGTGCGTACAGCGCGCCCGCCGACCTGACTAACGCACCGGGCCATGTCCCCCAGCGGCCGGTCAACCAGCCGGGCATCAGCCCCGATATGCAGGCTTTGCCGCGTACCCTGTCCCACGTGGTGTATTTCGTGCCGGATGCAGCCAAGGCCGAGGTTTTTTACCAGCGCCTGGGCTTCGTGACCACCGACACCTTTGTCGGCGCGGGTCCGTTCATGCGGCCGGCCGGTTCCGATGACCATCACTGCCTGTTCATGATCCAGACACCGCCACACATGAAGGGTTGCGAGCATTTCACCTTTCACATGGGCAGCGGCACGGAAGTCCTGCTGGCCGGACGTCGCTTCGAGCAGCAAGGCTGGACCAGCTTCTGGGGGCCGGGCCGCCATCTCTTCGGTTCCAACTGGTTCTGGTACTTCAACAGTCCGTTGGGCTGTCACATCGAATACGACGCCGATATGGACAAGCACGATGACGCCTGGCAAGCGCGCCAGGCGCCACTGTCGGCGGATAATTCGCAATTGTTCCTGTTCACCTCCCGGGAAAAATGGTTCCCGAGCGGCCCTCCGCCCAAGCAGGCCTGAGTGTGGAGGTTGTCCATGAGTCACGAGGCCCTGGTGCTCTGTTGCCTGGATGAACTGGTGGAAGGGCAGGCCCGCGGGTTCGATCCCCTGGGCACGGGGAAGGACAGTGTGTTCGCCCTGCGCCATGACGGCGAAGTGCGGGTCTATCGCAACAGCTGTCCGCACCTGGAGGTGCGCCTGGAGTACCGCAAGGATCGTTTTCTCAGCGTCGATGGCCGCCAGATCGTCTGTTACGCCCATGGTGCCCGGTTCCTTCCGGACAGTGGTCTGTGCGTCTACGGGCCGTGCCTGGGGGACAGCCTGAGCGCACTGCAATGGCATGCAGAGGCCGATTGGCTGGTGCTCGAAGCGGATCAGTTGGAGGCGTATGCATCCTGATTAACGTATCGCGGTAGCTGATACATCGTATCCCTACATGCGATTAGTCAAACGCCTGCTTTGCCGAGAAAGTGAACACAACGCGGTAGCGAATGCGTGCAAACACAGCCGGTGGTCAAGCCTGGGATCGCTCCGGCAGAACGCTAGCGTGAATAACAAGAATAAGAGTGAGACGAGCATGAACGCAGTGAAAAAGGTGCTTATCGTCGGTGGTGGTATCGGTGGTCTATGTGCGGCAATCGCTTTGCGTCGCCAGGACATCGAAGTCGATCTTGTCGAGCTCAAGACGCAGTGGACAGTCTATGGCGTTGGCATCATCCAGCAGAGTAACGTCGTCCGTGAGATGGCCAAGCTGGGTGTGTTGGACGGCTACTTGGATGCCGCCTACGCGTTCGAGGATGTGACCATCAACACCACCGCCGGTGAACAACTGGCGCGAATTCCCGGCAAGCGCCTGGCGGGGCCCGAGTATCCAGCCAACGTCGGCATCTCGCGCCTGGCCCTGCATCAAGTCCTCAGCGAAACCGTTGCTGCCCTTGGCGTCTCGGTTCGTCTGGGCCTGAGTGTCGAGTCGCTGGAGCAGATGGGCGAGGGCGTCGATGTGCTGTTCACCGATGCCAGTCGCGGTCGCTACGACCTGGTCGTCGGCGCCGATGGCCTGTACTCCCACCTGCGCGGTCTGCTGTTTGGCGAGCAGTACCTGCCGCGCTTCACCGGTCAATCGGTGTGGCGCTACAACTTTCCTCGTGCCGCTGGAATTGATCATCTGGCCACCTTCCAGGGACCTGCCGGTAACGCCGGACTGGTGCCGCTGGGCCGCGACCAGATGTACCTGTTCGTGACTTCCCATGAGCCCGCCAACCCCAGGATGGAGGCTGCCACGCTGGCGACCCAGATGCGCCAGCGCCTGAGTGGTTTCACCGGGCTGATCGGCGAACTGCGCGAGCAAATAACCGACAGCGACCAGGTGGTCTACAAGCCGCTGGAGGTGCTGTTCGTCAGCGAGCCCTGGTACCGCGGCCGTGTCGTGCTGATTGGCGATGCGGTGCACGCCACGACGCCGCACCTGGGCCAGGGTGCCGGCATGGCCATCGAGGATGCCGTGGTGCTTGGCGAAGAGTTGATCGCCGGCGGCAGCCTCGAACAGCAGCTCCAACGCTTTATGGCGCGCCGTTATGAGCGCTGCAAATTCATCAGCGACAGCTCGGTGCTGGCCGGTGACAAGGAAATGGCCCACGACAGCAGCTTCGACCGGATCGGCCTGGTCAGGCGGATGCTCGACGTCACGGCAGCGCCTATCTGAGGCGCCGGCAAAACTGAATTTGCTCTCCCATGGATGCTTCATGCCTGTGCAGGCTTGGCCCGGTTCGACTGCGGGCGCCGTTCCACCAGAAGAGCTGACATACAACAACAATAAAGAGGGTTACTTCGATGGCTACTCGCAAGTTCGCTGCGTCGCGGCGCGTCCCCTTCACCCTGACCCTTGCGGCCAGCCTGGGGCTTGGCGCTTCGGCTGCCCAGGCCTTTCAGATCGACACCGGTAGTCCCGATCTCAGCTTGCGCTGGGACAACACGCTGAAGTACAGCGCGGCCTGGCGCCTGAAGGAGCCCAGCAGCAAGCTTAGCGAGGGGCAGACGGCGCTGAACCAGAATGACGGTGATCACAACTTCGGCAAGGGCCTGATCTCCAATCGCCTGGATATTCTTTCCGAACTGGACATCGGTTTTCACAACTTTGGTGCCCGTCTGAGCGGTGCGGCCTGGTACGACACTGTCTACCAGGACCGCAACGACAACAACGACGCGGCCAGTGCCAACCAGCGTTCGGTGGGTTTCAACGAGTTCACCAGTGATACCCGTCAACTGCACGGCGGTGACGGTGAACTGTTGGATGCGTTCGTCTACTGGAACGGTGAGCTGGCCGACCGTACCTTGTCGGTTCGCGCCGGGCGCCACGGGCTGATCTGGGGCGAGAGCCTGTTCTTCGGCGGCAACGGCATTGCCGGAGCCATGGCGCCGGTGGACGTGGTCAAGGCGCAATCGGTGCCCAACACCCAATTCAAGGAAATCACCCGACCGGTCAACCAGCTCTCGACCGCCTACCAACTAACCGACGATGTGTCATTGGGCGCCTTCTACCAGTTGGAGTGGGAAGCCACCCGCTTGCCGGGCGCCGGTAGCTATTTCTCCACCAGCGATACCATCGGCGACGGCAATGAACGGCTGATCACCGGCGGGCCGTTCCCGGATTTCCTCGGCGGTAATGCCAACAGCCCGGCTGCGTTTTTCCATGGCAAGGACAAGAAAGCCAGGAGTTCCGGCCAGGGCGGCCTGCAGCTCAAGTACAACACCGGGACGACGGATTACGGCCTGTACGCACTCCAATATCACGAGAAAACCCCAACGCTGTACTTGAAGCCGAATGCCACCGGGCCGAACTTCAGTACCGGGCAAGTCGGCGAATATTCCTGGGTCTACCCGGAAGATATCCGGGTCCTGGGCGCCAGTTTCGCGACCTCCGTGAACGAGTACAGCTTTGCCGGCGAGGCATCGATGCGCTGGAACATGCCGCTGGTGTCCAACGCCCAGACCGTCCTGCCGGGCGCCGAGGCGGACAACAACGACGACGCCCTCTATGCCGTCGGCCGTACGGCCCACGTCAACCTCAACGTCCTGGCATCGCTGGGCCCTTCCTTCGTCGCCAATGAAGCCAGCCTGGTAGGGGAAATCGCCTGGAACCGCCTGCTCGCCGTAACCAGGAACCGCGCCGCCCTAGACCCTAACGCCACTGATGATGGACTGGGCTTGAAGTTGGTTTACACGCCCACCTATCGCCAGTTCTTTCCGGGCGTGGATATCAGCGTGCCGCTGGGCATCAGCTATTTCCCCATGGGCAAGTCGGCTGTGATCAGCGGGTTCGGCCCCGACAGAGGCGGGGACATGAACATCGGCGTCTCCGCCACCTATTTGGACCAAGTGACGGTGGGGCTGACCTACACCCACTTTTACGGTCCCGAGGACACCAGCCTCAACGCCGCCAACCAGTTCAATTACAAGCAGTCGCTGAAGGATCGGGATTACCTGGCTTTCTCCGTCAAGACCACGTTCTAAGAGGATTTGCGCATGACCATTCAGTTCACTCTAAAGGCCTTGTGCTTAACCCTGCTGGCCGCTGCCGCGCCGATGGCCTTGGCCGCCAGCGCCGAACAAGCGGCCGCGCTGGGCAAGACCCTGACGCCCTTCGGTGCCGAGAAAGCCGGCAATGCCGACGGCAGTATTCCGGCCTGGGACGGTGGCTACACCAAGGTTGATCCAGGCTACGTCCCGGGCGGCAAACGCAGCGATCCATTTGCTGCGGACAAACCCTTGTACAGCATCACCGCCCAGAACCTGGCCAAGTACGCCGACAAACTCAGCGACGGCACCAAGGAGCTGTTCAAGCGTTTCCCGGACACCTATCGCATCGATGTCTATCCGACCCGGCGCACGGCGGCCGCGCCGCAGTGGGTCTATGACAACACGTTCAAGAATGCGACCCGCGCCAAACTGGTCGACAGCAGCGCCGGACTGATCCCCGACGGTGCCTATGGCGGGATCCCGTTCCCGATTCCACAGAATGGTACCGAAGCCATCTGGAACCATGTGCTGAACTGGCGCGGCACTTCGGTGGCGGGGCACTTTCGCCACTATCTGATGACCGCTGACGGCAACCAGGTGATGACCAGCGACGGCCTGTTGACCCAGGAAATGCCCTACTACTTTCAGGAGGGCGGCCCTGAGAACTATTCGGGCGACTACTGGCAGGTGCACTTTGTCAATCTCGGCCCGGCGATTCGTGCCGGTGAGCAGATCCTGGGGCGTGAAAACATCAACGGTGACAAATCCCAGGCCCATGTCTACCTGAGCGGTCAACGCCGGGTACGCACGCTGCCCAACGCTTGCTGCGATACGCCGACGCCGTCCACTGCCGGGGTCATGTCCTTCGATGAGTTGAGTGTGTGGGGTGGTCGCACGGACCGGTTCGACTGGAAACTGGTGGGCAAGCAGGAGATGTATGTCCCCTACAACACCAACAAGGTGCAAAACGCTGCCCAGCCGCAGGACCTGCTGGGCAAGCACCATCTGAACCCGGACTACGTGCGCTGGGAATTGCACCGCGTCTGGGTGCTCGAATCGACGGTGGCCGCCGGCAAGCGCCACCAGTTGCCCAAGGGGCGTTACTACCTCGATGAAGACACTTGGCAAGCCCTGCTCGGCGACCGTTGGGATGCCAGCGGCCAACTGGCCAAGACCCTCTGGTCGCTGCCTTCCGTATTGCCCGACCTGCCTGGGCTGGTGCAACTCTCTTCAGGTTTTTATGACCTGACCTCCGGTGCGTGGTTTATCCAGAATCTCTATGCCGGGTTGCCGGATCAGTATCGCGCGGTCGATCGCTACAAGTCCTCGGAGTTCTCGCCCGCGGCGATGGCGGGGCGTGGCGTGCGTTAGACCTGAGCCGAGAGTGAAGGGCAGGCCTGCCGGTCTGCCCTTGGGATACGAGTGTTTGTCCGAGGTAGGTTATGAACAGAATCAGTCAGGCGAGTGCGTTGCTGTTGGCCTTGTATTTGCCCCTCGCCACGAGCGAGTGTCTGGCCGGGTCGGCAGCGGTGGGCGTGCCGCTCAATACCCCGGCCATGCGGGTACCGGCTGCGCAGAACGGCGTATTGATCGACCTGGCGCGTGCCGGCACACGCCTGGTGGCCGTGGGTGAGCGCGGCCTGGTGCTGTTCTCCGACGACAATGGGCAAAGCTGGCACCAGGCTTCGGTACCGGTTTCGGTCAGCCTGACGGCGGTGCGGTTCGTGGATGCGCAAAAGGGCTGGGCAGTCGGTCATGCGGGCGTGGTGCTGGCGACGCTGGACGGCGGCGAGCACTGGACGCTGCAGCTCGACGGCGTACGCGTGGCACAGCTGGAACTGGACGCCGCCAAGGCGGAACAAGCCACCGCTGTCGACCCGGATGCCGCCCTGATACGGGTACAAAATGCCGAGCGTCTTGTCGCCGATGGTCCAGACAAACCCTTTCTGGCACTGGAGTTCGTCGACGCACATCGCGGGCTGATCGTCGGTGCCTACGGTTTGGCGCTGCTGACCACCGATGGTGGCGCCACCTGGCAATCGCTGATGGGGCAAATTGCCAACCCCAACGGCTTGCACCTGTACGCCATCAGTCGCCACGGCACACGTTGGTTCCTGGCTGGCGAGCAGGGCTACCTGGCACGCTCGGACGACGATGCGCTGTCGTTCAGTCAACTGGACAGCCCCTACGAAGGTAGTTTCTTCACCCTGCAGAACCGCGCGGATGGCGCGCTGATGGTCGCCGGTCTGAAGGGCAATGCCTTTGTCTCCCACGACGCCGGCGCAAGTTTCCAGCGTCTTTCGGTGCCCGTACCGATCTCCTTCAACGACGCCACACGCCTGGCCGACGGCCAACTACTGCTGGTCAACCAGGGCGGCATGCTGTTTCGCAACAGCGAGCAGACCGGGGCGGCGCTGCTGCCGTTGGGAACGCCCTTGGGCAAACCTGTTTCAAGTGTGATCGAGGCCGCCGATGGCAGCTTGATCGTTGCCGGTTTCACCGGGCTGCAGCGTCTTGCGCAGCCAGCCACTGCCGCTCCGGAGTGAGGTTATGACGTCCCCTGATAAATTTTCCCCGTCTCGTGCAAGTACGTTCGATGACTTTGATCCACGCTCCGGCTCGCTGCTCGAACGAGCATTGTTCAACCATCGTCTGTGGGTGTTGCTGCTGTGCCTGGCGACCACGCTGGTGCTGGGGTGGCAGTCCAGTCGTGTCGAGCTCAATGCCAGCTTCGAAAAAATGATTCCCACCCATCAGCCCTATATCGCCAACTACCTTGAGCACCAGCAGGAGTTGAGCGGGCTGGGGAATGCGGTGCGCATTGCAGTGGTCAACAAGCGGGGCGACATCTATGACAGCGCCTACCTCAAGACCCTGCAGGCGTTGAGCGACAAGATCTACCTGCTGCCCGGTGTCGACCGTGCGTACATGAAATCGCTCTGGACGCCGGCCACGCGCTGGGTGGCGGTGACCGAGGCGGGCCTGGAGGGTGGGCCGGTCATTCCGGATAACTACGATGGCGGCGCAGCGAGCCTTGCGGCATTGCGGCGCAACGTGCAGTTGTCCAACGAAATCGGCCAGTTGGTGGCGTTCGACCAGGCTTCGAGCATCATCCAGGTACCGCTGCTGCAGCGCACCCCGGACGGCAAACCCTTGGACTACAGCCAACTGTCGCAACAGTTGGAATCATTGCGCAGCCAATACCAGAGCGACAGCATCGACATCCGCATCACCGGTTTCGCCAAGAAAGTCGGTGACCTGATTGCCGGCCTGCGGCAAATCCTGATGTTCTTCGCCGTGGCGATCCTGATCACCACGGTGGTGCTTTATTGGTACACCCGCTGCATTCGCAGCACTCTGTTGGTGGTGTTCTGCTCATTGGTGGCGGTGGTTTGGCAGCTCGGCTTGCTGCCGCTGCTCAATTATCAACTGGACCCCTATTCGGTGCTGGTGCCGTTCCTGGTGTTTGCCATTGGCATGAGCCACGGCGCACAGAAGATGAACGGCATCATGCAGGATATCGGGCGCGGCATGCACCGGGTGGTCGCCGCACGCTTCACCTTCCGCCGCCTGTTTCTCGCCGGCCTCACCGCGCTGCTGTGTGATGCGGTCGGTTTCGCGGTGCTGATGATCATCAAGATCCAGGTGATCCAGGACCTGGCGATGATTGCCAGTATCGGCGTGGCGGTGCTGATTTTCACCAATTTGATCCTGCTGCCGATATTGCTTTCTTATGTGGGGGTCAGCCGCCGTGCGGCGCAACTGAGCCTGAAAAGCGAACACGCCGAACTGGCCGGCCACAATCGCCACGGATTCTGGCGCTTCCTCGACCTGTTCACCCAGCGCCGGTGGGCGGCGCTGTGCATCGCCCTGAGCCTGGCGCTGGCGACGCTCGGCTTCATCGTCAGCCTGCAATTGAAAGTCGGTGACCTGGATGCGGGCGCGCCTGAGCTGCGGGCCGACTCGCGCTACAACCAGGATGATGCATTCCTGACCCGGCATTACGGCGCCAGCAGCGATCTGTTCGCGGTCATGATCAAGACACCCGCCAGCGCCTGTTCGCGCTATGACATCCTGAACAAGGTCGATGCCCTCGACTGGCAGTTGCGCACCTTGCCGGGTGTCGATTCGACCAATTCCCTGGCGTTGCTCAACCGCCGCATGCTGGTGGGCCTGAGCGAAGGCAGCCCGAAATGGTATGAGCTGCAGAACAACCAGGCGATGCTCAACATGGTCACCGCCGGGGCACCGCGCGGTTTGTACAACGAAGACTGCAGCCTGCTGACACTGTACGTCTACCTCTCCGACCACAAGGCGCAAACCTTGAGCCGCCTGGTGGATCACGTCGAGCAATTCGCCGCGGCGAACAATACCGATGACGTCCAGTTCCTCCTGGCCGCTGGCAATGCCGGGATCGAGGCCGCGACCAACATCGTCGTCAGGCAGGCCAACCGCGAAATGCTGTTCTGGGTCTACGGCGCGGTGATCCTGCTGTGCCTGATCACCTTCCGTTCCTGGCGCGCCACGATTTGCGCGGTGATTCCGCTGATGCTCACATCGATCCTCTGTGAGGCGCTGATGGTCTGGCTGAACATCGGCGTCAAGGTCGCGACCCTGCCGGTGATTGCCCTCGGCGTGGGCATCGGCGTCGACTACGCGCTGTACGTGATGAGCATCCTGCTCGGTCATATGCGCCAGGGCACAAGCTTGTCTGAGTCGTATTACCGGGCACTGCTGTCCACCGGCAAGGTGGTGATGCTGACTGGCGTGACCTTGGCGATCGGCGTGGCCACCTGGATGTTTTCGCCAATCAAGTTCCAGGCTGATATGGGCGTGCTGCTGGCCTTCATGTTCGTCTGGAACATGGTCGGTGCGCTGGTTCTATTGCCAGCCCTGGCTCACTTCCTGTTGCCGAGCAAGCGGGTGAGCGCGGGGCAGGCCGAAGCCAGACCCAGCCATTCGACGAGCTTGCCGATGATGCCTGCCGTAGCCGAGGAGGGGGCTTGCGTGAAGCACTCGCTACGCCTGACTTCAGAGCACGATCAAACGATAAAAGACGCCAATCCCGTCGCGTCATAACAACAAAAAAGGACGTTCCCATGCCTCGTGTGCATTTGTTCCAGCAGTCTCTATGGTTCGACCTCATCGCCGGCCTGAGCGCCTTTGGTATGGCATTTTGCGCGGCGCAACCTGCGGAGGTGTGCGATGAACGTTGAACGCCAGGCGCGGCTACCGCAATCCTTGTTGCTGTTGCTCGGCAGTTGCCTGCCAGTGCTCGGTGCGGTGCTGCTGGCCCCCGTCCTGCCGCGTATGCAGGAACACTTCGCCGACACACCGGGTGTGGCCGTGCTGGTGCCCATCGCCCTGACGCTGCCGGCGTTGATGATTGCGTTGTTGGCTCCCGTGGCCGGAATCATCGCTGACCGGCTGGGGCGCAAACCGTTGTTGATCGGTGCGATGGTGCTCTACACCGTCTGCGGCGTGCTGCCGCTATGGCTGGAGTCGCTGCAGGTCATCGTGATCAGCCGCGCCGGCATCGGTGTGGCCGAAGCGGCGATCATGACCTGCTGCACCACGATGATGGGCGACTACTACAGCGGCGCGCGACGTGAACGCATGTTCGCCCTGCAAATGGTCGCGACCTCATTGTCGGCGGCGATCTTCATTGCCATCGGTGGAGTGCTCGGCGAGCACGGCTGGCGTACCCCATTTGCCCTGTATGGGTTGGGGCTGGTGTTCCTGCCGCTGATGGCCTGGTTGCTATGGGAGCCGCGTGCGCAGGCGGCCACCCTCACAACGGCGGGCAGGGCATTACCCTGGCGCCCGCTGGCACCGTTGTATGCCCTGGCATTCCTGGCGGGCCTGAGCCTGTTCATCGTGCCGGTACAAGTCGGTTACCTGCTTAACCTGCTGCATGTCGAAGGTTCGCAGCAGATCGGCCTGACCATGGGCGCCAGTCAGTTCGGCGTATTGGTCGGCGCCCTGAGTTTTCGTCTGTTGAGCGGTGTGCCGGCGCAGCGGCAGATGCTCCTGGCCTTCGTCGCGGCCGGGATCGGTGGCGGGCTGCTGGCGGTAGCCGACAGTCACGGGCTGGTGGTGATCGCCGTCCTGATCAACGGTCTGGGCATCGGCCTGATGATGCCGACCCTGCTCACCTGGATCATGAGCCAGGTCGACTTCCAGCAGCGCGGCCGCGCGGCCGGCGGCTTCACGGCGATGTTCTTCGCCGGTGAGTTCGCCAGCCCGCTGGTGGTGCTGGCGATCACCGGCGGCGTAATCGGCGCCTTGCCAGCGGCCTTGGGCATCGTCGCGGGCGTTCAACTGGTGGTAGCCCTGGCCTGCCTTCGGTTGCGTGGCAGCGGGTCTGTTTTTGCCACTGCGGTGGCCGCAGACCCTGAGCACTGACCTGCCCATTCGACGCTTCGACACAATAAGAACAACGAGGAGAACCGCATGAGTTATTTGCTCAATACCTGGTACATCGCTGGATGGGCAGACGAGCTGGCGCAAGGTGGCATGCTGGGCAGAACCATCGTCGAGCAACCCATTGTGTTCTTTCGCGATAGCCAAGGCGTGATCCAGGCGCTCGCCGATCGTTGCCCGCACCGTTTTGCCCCGCTGCACATGGGCAAGGTTGTCGGCGACAGCGTTCAGTGTCCGTACCACGGCTTGCGTTTCGATGGCAGTGGCCAATGCACGCAAAACCCCCACGGCGATGGGAATATCCCCAAAGCCGCCTGTGTTCGCGCGTTCGCAGTCGTTGAGCGCCATGGCGCGATCTGGGTCTGGCCTGGCGATGCGAGCCTGGCCAACGATGCGCTGATCGCGGATTTTTCCTTCTTCGAACAGGCGCCCACCCATGCCAAGGGGCACGGGTATTTGCCAACCCGCGCGCACTACGAGTTGCTGTCCGACAACATCATGGATTTGAGCCACGTTGATTTCCTCCACCCCGATACGCTCGGTGGCGGGGCGCTGTCACGCACCCGCGCCACCATCGAGGAGCTGCCCAACGACCGTGTGCGCATCAGTTGGTGGGCACCGGATGATGTGCCTCCTCCGGCTTTCGGCGCTCACCTTGAAGACCCGACCCGGGCGGACGTCTGGGCTGAAGTGATCTGGCACGCGCCCGGCCTGATGTTGCTGGGCAGCGGCGCCACGCCTCCCGGGCGCCCCAGGGCCGAGGGACCAGTGACATGGAACCTGCATCTGATGACGCCGCAGGACGCGGCCAACACCCATTATTTCTTTGCCAACACGCGCAGTTTCGAGCAGGACAATGCGCAGTTGAATGCCTTCGTCCAGGAGATGTTGATCGGTATTTTCGCCGGTGAAGACAAACCCATGGTCGAGGCTCAACAGCGCCAGATTGGTGAGGTTGAACTGCTTGGCCTCAACCCTGTGTTGCTGCCAGTCGATGCAGGGGCCGTGCGCTGTCGACGTGTTCTGCGTCGATTGATGGAAGCCGAGCGAGCGGAGACGCAAGCCAGTCGGTCATCAAACTATGAAAAAGAGGAACTGCGATGAGCTTTCTACGCAACGTCTGGTACGCGGCCGCCTGGGGAAACGAGATCAAGGCTGGCGAGTTGTTCCAACGAACATTGCTCAATGAACCCGTGGTGTTTTTTCGCGACACCCAAGGTAATGCCCAAGCCATTGCCGATCGCTGTCCCCACCGTTTCGCGCCCCTGGGCATGGGCATCCTCAAAGGCGATGCGGTGCGTTGTCCGTACCACGGCCTGGAATTCGATGGCAGCGGCACCTGTGTGCATAACCCTCATGGTGATGGTGCAATTCCCAAGGCGGCAAAGGTCAAGGCCTACCCGCTGGTTGAACGCTACAGCCTGCTGTGGATCTGGATGGGCGATGCACAACTGGCCGATGCGACGCTGATTCCGGATTTCAGTTGCATGGATGAAGACCGTTGGTATGTCGGCAAACGCTACCTGCACGCCAGAGCCAACTACGTGCTGGAAACCGACAACATCATGGACCTGAGTCATATCGAATTCTTGCACCCGTCTACGCTGGGTGGCGATGGCGTCAAGAGCGCGTTGACCAGCGTGCAAGAGGAGGGCAACACCGTTTGGTCCAACCGCCAGACGGTTGCGGAAATCATGCCGGAGTTTCTCTACACCGCCTGGAACATTCCTCAGGGCACACCGGTGGACCGTTGGATCGATGTGCGTTGGGATGCTCCGGCGAACATGTTGCTGTTTTCCGGCGCCGTGGCGACCGGGCTCCCCAGGGATAAGGGCGTTTCCACACCGATTCCGCATCTGTTCACTCCAGAGACCGAGACCACGACTCACTACTGGTTCTCAGTCTGTTTCCCCAAGGCAATGGGCGAATTTGCCGAGAGATTCGCTGATGAGCAGGCGGCCGCGATCAGCCGGCCCTTTGCCGATGAAGACTTGCCAATGCTCGAGGCGCAGCAGCGCATGATGGGCGCTGCATCATTCTGGGACTTGAAGCCGGTCCTGCTGATTGGTGATGCAGGAGCGGTCCGGGCGCGGCGTGTCCTCGACCGCATGATTGCTGCCGAACAGCCTGCGGGTGCCCAGTGATGATTGAAGTCATCGTCACTCGCAAGCGCCTCGAAGCCGAGGGCATCTACAGCTTCGAACTGGCCCCGGTCGAAAATTCCATGCTGCCTGCCTTCAGCGCTGGCTCGCATATCGACGTGCACCTGCCCAATGGCCTGGTGCGCCAGTACTCGCTGTGCAATCACCCGGAAGAACGCCACCGCTACCTGCTGGGAGTGTTGCTCGACCCAGCGTCTCGCGGCGGTTCGCAGGCCATGCACCAGCAAGTGCACGAAGGCAGCCGGCTGCGCATCAGCAAGCCACGCAATCTGTTCCCGCTTGAGCATGGGGCGGGGCACAGCGTGCTGTTCGCCGGCGGTATCGGCATCACGCCGATTCTCTGCATGGCCGAGCGCCTGGCGCGGATCGGCGCGCCTTTCGAGCTGCACTATTGCGGTCGCTCGGTCGGGCGCATGGCCTTTATCGAGTACCTGCGCCATTCGACGTTTGCCAAGTGTGTGCAGGTTCATGTGGACGATGGCGAGGATGCCCAGCGTCTCGACGCCGCTCGGGTTTTATCCGGGCCAGCCGCCGACCGTCACCTGTACGTCTGTGGCCCCAACGGTTTCATGGAACACGTGCTCGGCACGGCTCGCGAGCAGGGCTGGGCCGAGGCGCGACTGCACCGTGAGTACTTTGCCGCCGCCGCTGCCCCGGCGGGTGAGGCGGGCGGGTTCGAGGTGCAACTGGCAAGCACCGGACAGTGTTTCCAAGTGCCGGCCGCGCTCAGCGTGGCCCAGGTGCTGCTGGAAGCGGGAATCGATATTCCCCTGTCCTGCGAGCAGGGCATCTGTGGCACCTGCATTACGCGCGTGCTGGAAGGCGAACCGGAACACCGCGACATGTTCTTGACCGATGCCGAGCGGGCCCGCAACGACCAGTTCACGCCGTGTTGCTCGCGTGCCAGGAGCGCCCGGTTGGTGCTTGATCTTTAAGGTTTTCCACTGATTCATCTCTACCCGCTGCGGTGTTTTGCCAACTGATTAAGGAGTCGAACATGCAACAACTTCCTGGTTTCAAACGCGTGGTCACCGGGCATGATGTCCAAGGCCAGGCGGTGATCGCGCTCAGCGGACCGACGCCCAACAGCTTTGCGCTCAAGGCGGTACCCGGTACGGTCTTCCATGAGATCTGGAACAGTGGCGCCAGCCCCGCCGTACTCGACAACGGCGATGACCCCACTCGCAAGCCGCTTCAGTTGAGTCCGGCGCCGTTGGGCAGCGTCATCCGTGTGGTGGATATTCCGCCCGACAGCGTGCAGAACCAGGTCAGCGCCGAGGATGCCGCGGCGGCCTTCGCCGAAATTGGCCAGGCCCACGCCGGCACGGGGCAGGCTGATTCCAAACACAAGCTGATGCACCGCACCGAAACGCTCGATTACGGCGTGGTCACGGAGGGGGAGGTGTGGCTGGTGCTCGATGGCGAGGAAGTGCATCTCAAGCGCGGTGACATCGTCGTGCAGCGCGGCACCAACCACGCTTGGAGCAATCGCACCGAGCAGATGGCGCGCATGTTGTTCGTGCTGCTCGATGGCCGCTTCGCCCCCGAGCTGCAAGGAGAACCGGCATGAAGCTCAGCACCCTGAAAGATCACAGCCGCGACGGTCGCCTCTTGGTCGTGTCGCGCGACCTGGCCTGGGCGGTGGAGGCCAGCGATATCGCCGCGACGCTGCGGGAGGCTATCGAGCATTGGCCGAGCGTCGAAACGGCTTTGCGCATGCGGTATGACGCCTTGAACGAAGGCACGCTGACCGGGGCCTTCGCCTTTGATCCGCAGCGAGCCGCCGCGCCCTTGCCACGTGCCTGGCAGTGGCTGGACGCTTCGTCGTTCCTCAGTCATGGCGAGCGCATGCAGAAAGCGTTCGCGCTGGATCCGATCGAAGGTGTTGAACACACGCCGCTGATGTATCAGGGCTGTGGCGATGACTTTCTGGGGGCCCACGACGACATCGTGCTGCCCAGTGAAAGCCACGGTATCGATTTCGAAGGTGAATTCGCGGTATTGGTCGATGAGGTCCCCATGGGCTGCTCGGCGCAAGAGGCCGCCGACCATATCCGGCTCATCGTGCAAGTCAACGATGTCAGCTTGCGTGCGCTCGCCCCTCGGGAAATGAAGACCGGCTTCGGTTTTATCCAGGCCAAATCCTCGTCAAGTTTTGCCCCGGTGGCGATCACCCCCGACGAGTTGGGCGAGGCCTGGCGCGACGGGCGTGTGCACTTGCCGCTGAGGGTCGAATGGAATGGCCAGTGGTTCGGTCATGCCCACGGTGGCGCCATGCATTTCGGCTTTCATCAATTGATCGCCCATGCGGCGCTGACCCGGCGACTCAGGGCCGGCTGCGTGATCGGTTCCGGCACCGTTTCCAATGCCGATCCCACGGTCGGCGCGGCCTGCATCGCCGAGCGTCGTGCCGTTGAGATGATTGAGCACGGCGCGCCACAGACGTCCTTCATGCGCTTTGGCGACCGCGTGCGCATGGAGGTCTTCGATCTGCAAGGGCAGTCGGTGTTCGGGGCGATAGACCAGTGCATCGTGCGCGGAGGCCTCCCATGCGCGTAATGATTACCGGGGCCAATGGTTTTGTCGGCCGGGCGTTGGTGAAACGATTGCTCCAAACCAATGAGTTGCGAGGCCGGTCGATCAGCGCGTTGATATTACTGGACAAGGAATTGGTGGGGTTTGCTGAGGATAAGCGCCTGCGCCGGCATTGCGGCAGTGTCACCGACGCCGCGTTATTGCGCCGGGCCTTGGCCGATGGCATCGATGTGGTCTTTCACTTGGTCAGCATCCCGGGTGGCGCGGCCGAGCAGCACTATTCACTGGGCTATCAGGTCAACCTGCTGGCAAGCCTGGAGTTGCTTGACCAGTTGCGCGAGCAGCCTGGTACGCCGGTGCTGGTGTATGCCAGCAGCGTGGCGGTGTACGGCGGCGACCTGCCGGCTCGCATGGATGAGCGTGCCGTGCCGCACCCGCAGTTGAGTTACGGTGCGCACAAGGCAATGGTGGAAATGGCGATCAATGACCTTGCCCGACGGGGCGAGGTGGACGGTCGTGCCGTGCGCCTGCCCGGCATCGTCGCCCGTCCACGTGAACCCAATGGGCTGCGCTCGGCGTTCATGAGCGATCTACTTTACGCCTTCGCTCAAGGTGAACCGTATTGCTGCCCGGTGTCGCCGCAGGCGCAGGCGTGGTGGATGTCCGTGCGGTGTTGCGTGGATAACCTGCTGCGGGCCGCCGAACTGCCCGCTGTTGAGCTTGGTGAGTCACGTGTCTGGCAATTGCCGCTGTTGCACCTGTCCATTGCCCAGGTCATGGATGCCCTGGCCGCTGCCTACGGCCAGGAACGCCGCGCGCTGATCAGCTTCGCGCCGGATGCCGGGCTGCAAGCGTTGTTCGGCAACTTCCCTGCAATGAAAACCCCTCTGGCCCGCGCCCTTGGCTTTCGCCATGACGGCTCTGCCGGCGCCTTGATACGAAACAGTTTGAACGCTGCTGCCCCGGCGCGTCGTATGCGTGGACGGGTGGCGCTTGGAGTGACTGATCATGCAAACAGCTAAACGCCGCCTCGTGGACCTGTCCGTCACCCTGGACAACAACCCCTACACCGATCCGCCGCCATTGCTGCCGAAAATCGACTACATGGACCATCAGCAAGGCTGGCCGGAGATGGCCGCGATGTTTCCCGGCCTGTCCAAGGCGCAACTGCCTGGCGACGAATCCTGGGCGGCCGAGCGCCTGCAGATCACCACGCACAGCGGTACGCACATGGACGCCCCTTGGCACTACGCCTCGACCACGGACGGTGGCAAGCCGGCGTTTGGCATCGACGAGTTGCCGCTGGACTGGTGCCTGCAACCCGGCGTCAAACTGGACTTTCGTCATTTGCCGGATGGCCATGTGGTCAGCGCTGCCCAAGTGCAAGCAGAGCTGGAGCGTATTGGCCATATTCTACGGCCGCTGGACATTGTCCTGGTCAATACCCGTGCCGGCGCGCTGTTTGGCCAGCCTGGGTACCTGGACGCCGGGGTTGGCATCGGCCGTGAGGCCACGTTGTACTTGTTGGAACGCGGCGTGCGCGTGGTGGGCACCGATGCCTGGAGCTGGGACGCGCCGTTCAAGTACACACGCGAACGCTTCGCCGCCACAGGCGACGCCTCGATCATCTGGGAAGGGCACAAGGCCGGACGCGACATCGGTTACGGCCAGATGGAGAAGCTGGCCAACCTGGAATGCCTGCCGGCCCATGGTTTCCAGGTGTCCTGCTTCCCCTACAAGATCAGGCACGCTTCGGCCGGTTTCGTCCGCGCCGTAGCGATTTTCGAGGAATGAGCGTGCCGGCTGCCGGTGGGAAAAAGCGCGCTAGCCTGTCCCAGGGGCTTGAGGCGCTGCTGTCGGAGCACATTATCGAGGGACGGCTGCGTGGCGGTGAACAGTTGCCCACCGAGTCGGCCCTGATGCTGGAGCATGGCGTCAGCAGGACCGTGGTGCGCGAGGCCATGTCGCGTCTACAGGCCGGGGGAATGGTCGAGACACGCCACGGCATAGGGACCTTTGTATGCGGTAGCGCCCTGTCGTTGGGGTCCTTCATCGACCCGGAGACGATCGGTCTCATCACCGATTCGCTGGCGATCATGGAGTTTCGGATCGGTCTTGAGGTCGAAGCCGCCGGGCTCGCGGCCCAGCGACGCAACACGGATCAGTTGACGGGGTTGCGGGCACTTCTCGATCAGCTCGGGCAGCCGGATGTCAGCGTCAATGATCGGGCGGCGTTGGATTTTCAATTCCATTTGGGCATTGCCCAGGCGACCGGCAACCCCTACATCGCCAGCACACTGCTCAACCTGGGCGAGGTCATCATCCCCCGCAGCCGACTGGATTCTGCGCGTCTGTTTC
Source organism: Pseudomonas sp. 1 R 17 (assembly GCF_900067035.1). Lineage (NCBI taxonomy): Bacteria > Pseudomonadati > Pseudomonadota > Gammaproteobacteria > Pseudomonadales > Pseudomonadaceae > Pseudomonas > Pseudomonas sp. 1 R 17. Next base: position 97,459 of record NZ_FKLB01000050.1, on the reverse strand, counting down.
ACGATGAGCCTTTGCATTACGAACAGCGCATGCAAAGCGAGCACGAGCAGATTTACCAGGCGATCTTCCATCAGGACACTGAGTGTGCGCGTGCCGCGATGCGCCTGCATCTCCAGGACAGTCGCGAATACTTGCACCAGGCCCGCCAAGAGTTGATGACATGACGGAGAACCAGAGCTACCCGGTGCCGGACATGGCCACGCAGCCTACTGCCACGGCGCTCACCATCATCGATCCCCGCTGGACTTTGTTCGTCCGGGTCGTGGCGGCTGGCAGTCTCAGCAAAGCGGCCGTACTGCTGGACATGCCGCAGTCCATGGTGAGTCGCAATATTGCCCTGCTCGAATCGCAATGTGGCGAACGCCTGTTCCATCGCAACGGACGTGGGGTGGTTCTGACCGAATTTGGCGAGCAGTTGCTGCCCTGTATATCGGATCTTCTGGCGAACGCTGAAAGCCTTGTCGATGACATTCGCAACCTGCGTGGAAAGCCGGTGGGGGAGGTAGTTGTGGGCATGTTGCCTTCCGCGGTGCGCCGGTTTGCGGGGACGCTCTTTTCTGCGGTGCGCGCGCAGATGCCCGGGGTGAGATTGCACCTGATCGAGGGCGCCAGTGCTCAACTCGAAGAGCAGTTGCACGATGGTCGTCTGGATATGGCGCTGGTGCTGCGCGAGAGCGAGGCGAGCGTCGGCCAAGCTCATCTGTTGGCCAGGCTACCGCTGCACCTGGTAGGACCCGTCGCCGATCCTCTGCTCGGAAATCGAGATATTGCGCTGGAAAATCTATCTGGGTTGCCATTGGTCGTGCCTGGGCGGCCGCATCTGCTGAGGGCCAGGCTCGATCATTTGGCTGCGGAGCAAGGCGTGGAACTGTGCGTGGCCGTGGAAGCCGACTCGGTCCAGCTCCAGTACGAAGTCGTCGCGGCAGGCGGAGGCTATGCGATTGCCTCGGTGTTGCCGGGCTCACTGGATCAACGACTTATTTCATCGCGCATTATAGAGCCCGTGTTGGAGCGCTTTGTCGTGCTGGTCGAATCGCCCCGGCGCCCCTTGACCCGTGCTTCCCGTGAAGTGCGACGGCTGATTTGCAATCTGTCCATGCCATCGATTTAAGCGATAGCTGCTTTGCATCCCCAGCAGTATTCGGTGGGGGGCGCGCCTCGTAGGGTGTCAGTCAACCAACGACTGATCCCCGATTGCGAGGTTTGCGCCATGCATCACGCCCAAGAACTCCAAGTCATTGCCCCGACGCTTTTTCTCAGTGACGCCGATGTGGCCTCGCTCGCCGACTGGAGCACCGCCGTCGCCGCGCTCGCCGAGGCGTATGCACGCCCTGCATCGGATGCCATGGTGCCGCCTCGCTCCATGGCCCGGGGCGATGGCATCTGGCTGCGCAGTTTGACTGCCGTACCTCCGGCTGGCGGCCATATGGGCTGCAAGTTGATCGCAGCCTCCATGCGGGCGCGCTGCGCCAGCTACCTGATTGCGTTGTTCGATCAGAAAACCATGGCGCTCAGTGCCCTGATCGACGGCAACCGGGTGACGGGTTTGCGCACCGCGGCAACCGCTGCGCTGGCAGTCGATTTACTGGCGCCCAAGCGCGCGCTGCGGGTGGGGGTGATTGGCTCGGGGTTTGAGGCCCGTGGCGCATTGGACTGCCTCAAGTCCGTGCGCGATGTGGCGCATGTCCGGGTATTCAGTCCAACGCCCGCTAGCCGCGAGCGTTTTGCCGAGAGCTTCAGGCCAGGGCTGGAGATCCAAGCGGTGAACAGCGCGCAAGAAGCTGTGCAGGATTGCGACGTGGTGATTTGTGCCGCCCGCAGTCGTGACGAATCTCCGGTCCTGCAAGGCGCCTGGCTTTGCCCGGGGGCCACGGTTGTGTCGTTGGGTTCCACCTTGCCTGAGCAACGGGAAGTTGACCCGGTCACGATGGAGCGAGCCGTCTGCATCGTCGCCGATATGCCGCAAGAGGTGCTTCACGATACCGGTGACGCCATTGCGGCGATCAGTGCCGGCGTTTATGTCGCCGACAAATTGGTCGCGCTGTCGGACCTCGTCGCGGGCCGTGTCATACCGCGCCAGCACGCAAGCGACATCGTTCTCTACAAGTCTGTTGGCTCGGCGCTGCAGGACGTCGTCATCGCCCAAGCGCTGTACGAGCGCGCCCGGCAACAAGGCCTCGGCATCGAGTTGCCCGCCAGCATTGTCCCTGTCTCGAAATAACTCCCTTCACTGTGCAAAGGAACATCATCATGGCCACATACAAGAAAGCGGATGCCCGTGCCTGGGCGCGGGAAAACCTGGTGGGCTGCTCGGCTGTCACCATTCCAAGTTTCAGTGCTGATTTGAAGCGTCTCAATGAGCGTGGCATACGCCACGACATCGAACATACGGTTGGCCTGGGCTACAGTGCTACGTTGCTGTGCAGCGAGCTGGCGATTTCTATCCAGGAGAATGCCCAGTTCACTGCCTGGGCCCGTGAGTCAGGGAAAGACCTGATCCTGTTTTTCCATGCGGCCTTTGGCACGCTTGCCGAGAATATCGAGGCGGTGAAGCTCGCCGAGAATGCCGGTGCGGACATCGTCCTACTCTCCTATCCACCACAGTTCTGGCCGACCAGCGAGCAGGAAATCTACGACTACACCAAGTCGTTCTGTGACGCGACGGACCTCGCCGTCATGCTCTTCCCGATTCCGCTCTGGGGCTTTGAGCGCGTGCATCCGGCGGGTATGTCGCTGGAATTGGTCCGTCGCCTGTTGGCCGATTGTCCGAACATCGCGGCCATCAAGTCGGAGCAAGGGTTTCCGCTGCCAGCGGGCATTTGCGAGATGTATTACCACTTCCGTGATCAGGTGGTGATCAGTTGCCCGATCGAAGGCGACGCAATCCCCTTGATGAGCCTGATGAAGTTGCAGTTTTCCGGCACCAGCAACACCGCCTGGATGAGCGACTACTACCCGAAAGCGTTCGAACTGGCACGCACGGGCCGCTTTGAAGAGGCGATGGAACTGTACTGGAAGGTCAATCCGGCACGCAGCGCCAACGGCGCCGCCGCGCAAAGCTATGCCGGCGGCACTGGTGTGCTCAATCGCACGATGTGGAAATACCAGGATTGGCTCGCCGGCTTCAACGGCGGCCCACTGCGTGCCCCGGCGATGCGCGTGCCGGATCGCTTCATGAAGTCGCTGCGTCAAGGGTTGGTTGCGTCGGGGTTGCCGGTGACTTCGGATCCTGACAGCGCCTTCATGATCGGGCGTCATCCGTGCTGATCAGGAGGGTTGCACAGTGAAGCATTTACTTAAAGATCCCACACTGTGGCGTGACGGTGCCTATATCGCCGGTGAGTGGCTGACCGAGACGCCGCACGGTCACTACACGCTGCGTAATCCGGTGGACCAAACGGTGCTGGCCGAGTTGCCGCGTTGTCGTGAAACTGAAGTTCGGCACGCCATCGACGCGGCGAATGAGGCCTTTGGCCCATGGCGTCGCCTGACGGCCAAACGCCGTGGCGAGGTGTTGCGCCGCTGGTATGAGTTGATGGTTGAACATCGGGAGGACCTTGCCACGCTGATTACCCTGGAGGAGGGCAAACCACTGGAGGAGGCGCGGGGTGAAGTCGATTACGCGGCGTCTTTTGTGCGCTGGTTTGGCGAGGAAGCCACACGGGTGCGCGGTGATCTGATTCCGGGCGTAAAGGACACTCAGCGCATCGTGGTCCTGCGCGAACCCATCGGGGTCTGCGCCGCGATCACGCCCTGGAACTTCCCCGCTGCGATGATCACGCGCAAGGCCGCTCCGGCTCTCGCGGCCGGTTGCACGATGGTGGTGAAACCGGCCAGCCAGACACCCCTGACCGCCCTGGCACTCGCCGAACTGGCGCAGCGCGCTGGCGTGCCCGCCGGCGTTTTCAGTGTGATCACTGGCAACGACACCCGCGACATTGCCGGTGAGCTTACGGCCAACCCGCTGGTGCGCAAGCTCACCTTCACGGGGTCCACGGAAGTGGGCCGGCTGCTGCTGGCGCAAGCGGCGCAGACGGTCAAGAAATGCTCCATGGAGTTGGGCGGCAACGCCCCGTTCATTGTCTTCGATGATGCTGATCTGGATGCTGCGGCTGACGGGGTGATGTTGGCCAAGTTTCGCAATGGTGGACAGTCCTGTATCGGCGCGAATCGGGTGCTGGTGCAGTCCGCGGTTTATGACGCACTGGCCGAACGCATCGTCGAGCGCATGGCACGCCTGAAGCTGGGCAATGGTCTGGAGCCGGGTGTACAAGTCGGGCCGTTGATCGATGACGCGGCGGTACGAAAATCCCAGGCGCTGGTTGATGATGCGCTGGCCCAAGGCGCTCGACTGCTGTCTGGCGGCAAGCCCCATGCGCTGGGCGGGTGTTTTTTCGAGCCCACCTTGTTGGCTGATGTGACCCATGGGATGCGGGTTGCTCGTGAGGAGATCTTCGGCCCGGTCATGCCGCTGGTGCGTTTCGACACGGATGACCAAGCCATTGCCATGGCCAACGACAGCGAGTTTGGCCTGGCCGCGTATCTGTTCAGCCGTGACGCGGCGCGTATCTGGCGCAACGCCGCGCGCATCGAGTCGGGCATGGTGGGCATCAACTGTGGCTTGATTTCAAATGAGGTCGCACCTTTCGGTGGCGTGAAGCAGAGCGGTCTTGGGCGAGAGGGATCTCACCTGGGAATAGACGAGTTCCTAGAGGTTAAATACCTCTGCTGGGATGGCTTGGAAAGCGTGTAAACAACCGTCGTTAAAGGCCGGTGGACGGCGGTTCGTGTGAGCCGTCGTTCATCGGCTTTTGTATTTGTTCTGCCGCAAAGGCAGGCACTCCGAGCAATGCCCCCGGCTTACCTGCGAGACCCATCGCCGCCAGCGATACCTCGGATTGTGCAAAGCGATTTCAGCCCTGATAGCCGATTCGATAGTCTCGTGGCTGATCCGGCATTTTTCGTCGGCATTCCATGTTGCTGCGGCATTGACGCAATGACGCCGCAGCGCTCGTTGGTGCGCCATGCAATGTCTGCCCGAGTGAATAAGAATAATTAGGAGAGCGTGATGATTGCAGCAGTCAACAAGGTCCTGGTGATCGGGGGAGGGTTCTCCGGTATGACCGCGGCTATCCAGCTCGCCCGCCAGGGCGTCGAAGTGGACCTCGTCGAAATCGATCCATTGTGGTGTCCTTTGGGAGCGGGGATTACGCTCAGTGGGCCCACGCTGCGAGCGCTTGATACGGTTGGGATTTTGGAAAGGGTCGCCGGGGAAGGGTACCTGTCGACCAATTTCGATGTGTTTTCACCGGTGGGCGACCTGATCGTGCAATTGGCGCTTCGACCGCCGGTCAGCGATAAGCCGATTCCCTGTGGTGGCGGCATCCTGCGCCCGGTACTGGCTCGAATATTTGCCGACAGGACGCGGGAAGTGGGGACCCGTGTGCGCCTGGGCATCACCTACGACAGCGTCATCGAGCATGATGATGGCATTGATGTGTCTTTCACCGACGGGACCACTGAACGCTATGACCTGGTCGTCGCCGCTGACGGCGTGCATTCGCGCACGCGAAAGGAGTTTTTCCCGGAAGCACCCTCGCCAAAACCCATTCATCAGAGCGTCTGGCGCGCGGTGCTGAAGCGTCCGCCGGAAATCGTGCGCCCCACTCATTGGCTGGGTAGCACCAAGGTTGGCGTCAATCCAATCTCCGAAACGCACATGTACATGTTCCTCATGGAAAGCCGCGAGTTTTCCGAGTGGATCGACCCGGCCAGTTGGCCGGGTGAAATGGCGCGCCTGTTGAGTGAGTTCCCAGCTCCGATCCTGCAAACGCTGGTGCCGCAACTGTACGAGGCGGACGCCAATATCGACTATCGTCCGCTGTCCAATCTGTTGGTGCCGTTGCCCTGGCACAAGGGCCGAATCGTGCTGATCGGAGACACGGTGCATGCCACCACACCGCACCTGGCTTCCGGGGCTGGCATCGGTATTGAGAGCGCCATCGTGCTTGCCGAAGAGTTGCTCGGCAATAGCAATCTACAGACGGCCCTGAGCCGGTTCGAAACGCGGCGCTGGGAGCGTTGCCAACTCGTGGTCGAGAACTCCGCGCGTCTGTGCGAGATAGAGAAAAGTGGCGGGGACAAGGAAGAGCATGCGCAGATCATGCGTGAGTCCACTGCGACGCTGGCTGAGCCTATCTGATTGATTGCGACCCTGCTGGATGAGAAGGGTCGCGCTTCTGGTCGTTAGGAGCAGTGATCGAAAATAACGACCTCTTTGACGTAAGCGAAAAAAGACGCCGACGTCAGCGCCACGCCGTCCTCGGCAAGTTTTTGAAACAGCGCTCGCTGATACTGCCGAAAGGTCGAAAAATCCGCTTCATTTTCAAACCACAGGCTAGAGGCGCCTTCGTATACGGCGATGTTTGGCCCGAAATAGGCCGTCACCTTGTCACCCTCGGGCAGATACCGGGAGCGAACATACCGGCGTAGGGCGTTCTGGAAGTCGGGCTGTTCGCGGGTAATGCTCTCGTGAGCTGCGTCCCAAGCGTCGAAAAAACGATCGAGCGCCATGGATGGATTTTTCTTCAGCAGGATCATCACTTTCCATGGGAGAGGCGCTGTAGCGGTGCTAGCCGTCTCCGCTTCATCCATCAATTGAGCGAGCTGCTCGGAAAGGTCAGCGAAGTTCTTTGCATCAGGGCCCACGGTTTGCTGGGTATAGGGATCGCTGAAGGTGCGAATCAAACCTGGCACGTCTTCAAAAAACAGCTCCGTAATGGAGTCTTTGTGGAAGGACTGTGCGTAGGCACTGTCGGCGTCAACCCCGAAAGCCGCGTCGATGACATGGTTCTGCACGTACCGTTTGACGCCTAACGGTTTGGCTTTAGCGATTTCTCCGTGGGTGTGCTCTACATAGTTTATAAACTCGGCATGCGTCATTCCGGGTTTTCTGCGTACAGCGGCTAGGATTTTGATCATGAGGCGTTCTCGCTATTGGCAGGGTGAAGGGCGCCTGAACCTTAAATGCACTTCATGCTGTTGTAATTCATCTGATTGTTTTTCAACACCAAAATATAAGGCCAGGTTTAACCCGCAAACCAATCGGTATTCGTGCTGGTAGGTATCGCGCAATAACATGCTTGACCAGCCTTGAGTCAGCTTTGGATTTTGAGCGTTTTGTATGAGCCGATTTGGCGGTGAATCTATGGCAAAGAAAATTAACCGCGAGCAAGCTCAGCCCCCACAGGGGATATCGTGAACCCAGATGAATTGGAAACTGGCTCAAGCCGCTGTTGATTTCTCCCGACTGCCGCTCGCAGTGTCGCGGAACAGTCTGGGCGACATGCCGAACGTCGATTTGAAATGCCGGCTGAAGTGGGAGCTGCTGCCATAGCCCCAAGCGTAGGCGATCTCGGTGAGCGAGCGATGAGCATGTTCCCGATTGCGCAGGTCTTCGGCGCAACGTGACAGGCGCCGCTGCCAGATGTACTCGCTGACACTGCACCCCAGCTCATCCTGGAAGGCGCGGTGCAGGCTGCGTACCGAGCACTGTTCGGCGTTGGCGATGCGTTCGATGGTCAGGTCGCGGTCGGCCAGGTGGCGCTCGATGTACGCTTTGAGGCGGTTCTGCTTGAAGAAGCGGAAGTCGTGTTCGAGTTGCTTTTCTTCCTGCTTGTTCTTCAGCGCGTTATCCAGTAGCCCGGTGATGCTGTCGCCGATCAGCCCGGCCGAATGGTTGTTCAGCAAGGGGTATTGGTTGTAGGCATCGCTGATCAGGTGCATGAGCATCCGCCCCAGTCCATTGCGACCGTTAAGATGCATGTCGGCGGTTTGCGCGAGCTGCCCGGATGCCCCCTGGAACAGCAGGATGAAGTGTTCGCAACCTTGCATGCTGGTCACGTTGAAAGGTTTGCCGCAGTCGACCAAGAGCATTTCGTCAGGGGCCAGCACGCTACTTTGCTGGCCCTGCTCGAAGTGACTGACACCAGCCACCTGCATGATCAACATACGCGGCGTATCGAGGGCATCAATCGCTTTGCTCAGGTGGCGCGAATATCGATGGGCGCTGGCGGTCATTCGACAGAAACGCAACTGGCCCAGGTCCCCGTACTCCAGCCGACCCTGGAAGTTGCTGTCATGCAACGGGTCGATGAACGTCGATTCCAGCCGTTTTATATAGTCCGGCGTACGCCCCAGGTGATCGCTCATGAACTCTTTCCATTTCATCAAGCGGTCGGAGCGAACAACCTGATCGGTGGACACGCAGGCTAAATGGTTCATTTTTCGCCTCTATTTATTATTGTTTTTCTGACGGATCGGGCAAAGGGGTCGATTTGCCCGATCCGGGTGTGATCAAGGGTGCCAAAGACTCAGAACGGGTAGTGATGGCCTCCGGGCTGCCAGGTCACCCAATGGGCACGGGTAAACTCATCCAGGGCATAGTGACCGTTGAAGCGACCGAGGCCGGAATTCTTTTCACCACCGAACGGGGCATTGGGTTGGTCATCGACGGTGATGTCGTTGATATGGGTCATGCCCGCCACAATGCTCCGGGCGAAATTCAAGCCGCGGGCCATGTCCCGGGTGAACACGGCGCTGGAGAGGCCATACTCGCTGGCGTTCGCTAACGCCAATGCATGGGTTTCGTTTTCTGCGACCAGCAGCGGCAGCAGGGGGCCGAACGTTTCATCGCGGGCCAGTTCCTGATCGACTCCCACTTCACCGAACACATGGGCGGGCAGCACCAGCCCGGATGCCGGGCCGCCGCAAAGCTGCTTGAGGCCAGCACTCCGGGCACCGTCGAGCTTACGCAGCAGGCCATCGAGCTGGCTCTGATTGACCACTGGCCCGATCACCGTGTCGGCCTTGGTCGGATCGCCCGTCTTGAGGTTGCGCACGCGCTCCACCACCAGCGCTGCGAAATCGGCATACAGCGAGCGGTCGACGATCACCCGGTTGACGCTCATGCAGATCTGGCCCTGGTGCAGGAAACGCCCGACCACCGCAGCGTGCGCCGCACCTTCAATGTCGGCGTCATCCAGCACCACCAGCGGCGCGTTGCCGCCCAGTTCCAGGGCCACGCGCTTGATGTGTTTGCCACCGGTGGCAATACGGCCGACATTGCGTCCCACATCCGTCGAACCGGTGAAGGAAATCAGGCTCGGCACCGGGTGCTCGACAAAGGCATCGCCGATTTCCGAGCCGGCGCCGACCACGACGTTGAGCGAGCCCTCGGGGAAGCCGGCTTCTTCGAACAGGTGGGCAATCAGCAGGCCGCCGGTCACCGCTGTGTCGCTGGCGGGCTTGAGCACGATCGTGTTGCCCAGGGCGAGTGCCGGCACCACCGAGCGCATGCTCAGGTACAGCGGGAAATTCCATGGGCTGATCACGCCCACCACACCCAAGGGCTCACGGAAGACAAAACTCTGTTCGCCGGGCTTGTAGCTGGTCAGGATTCGACCTTCAACCTGCATCGGCATCGTCGTGCATTCACGCACCAGGTTCAGCGTGAATTGCCATTCCATGCTCGCCTTGATCCGGGTGCTGCCGGACTCGTCGATCAGCCAGTCGATGATCTCTTCACGGCGGTTCTGGATGACTTGGGCGAGCTTTTCAAGTTGAGCGCTGCGCTGGGTGGGGTGCAGTTGTGCCCACGCGGCCTGCGCCTGCTGCGCCGCCTGATAGGCGTCGTCGAGATCGGCAATCGAGGCCAGGGGCATCTCCAGCAATTGTTCGCCATTGAAGGGATTGCGGTCGTCCAGGCGGCGTGCGGAGCGCCCTGCACGCCAGGTACCGTTGATGTATTGGTTGCCGTTGATGGCGTAGGGCCCGAGCGGTTGAGTCGTCATGGTCTTTTACCTTTGGAGGCAGGTGGTCGCCTCGTTTAGAAATTAAGGGGGCAAACGCCGATGGGGAAAACTGCTCAGCTCCTGATCCAGGCGCGGCCCCAGGAATTGAGGGTGTATTCCTCCTGTGCCCAGACACCGGGCTGGCGGCTGGCATCGGTGACTTCGAGCTCCGCCGAGAACTCCAGGCGGTTGCGATCGGCATCGACCACCATGAAGAACAGGTTGTTGCCAGGCCCATGTCGGCCGGGGCCGAAGAAAATGGTGATGCGCTCCTTGGCGAAACGATCCCCCCAGTCACGGATGTCATTCCACTCGTTGGTTTCGTAACAGTGGTGGTCCCACTCGTTTTTCGAGCCGCGGAAAAACGCCAAGGTGTGGTGTTCGTCGTCCGAGCGCAGGAAGCACGTCGTGAGTTGGCCGGTCTGCTCGTCCACGACATTGTCCGAAACGGTAAAGCCCACCGTGTTGACGTAGAAATCAATCATGGCTTCCAGCTCCGTGGTCTGGAACACCACGTGCTGCAAGCGACCCGGCATGCCTGGGTGAGGGGCGTGGAGGGCAGGGGGAGCGACGCCAAATATCGTTTGCCGGCCCTGGGGGTCGCGGATCAGGAACGCCCCCGGCTCAAGCAGCGGCGAGTTGGTCTCTTCGATCACGCAGCCATTGCCGAGCAGGCGAACCCGCAGTTCTTGCAGTCGAGGTTGGCTTCCCAAGTCGAACGCTGCCGCGAGCAGGCCGCTGTGGTCGGCGGGGGAAACGAGCATGGCGCGTTGCGGGCCGCTGAGCATCCAGCTGCCATCGGCTTGCGCCTGGCTGCCCATGTCCAGCATCCGCCGATAGAAATCGATTTGCCGTTGCGCGTCCTTGCTCGCCAGGTGCAGGTAGCACAGGCGTGCAGGTGTGGAAGTCTGGAGTGTTTGCATAACCACCTCTGTGCTTGAAGGTTTTAGTGAAAGACGGGCGCGCTGCTCGGTTCGATTTCGCTGTTGTGGGGCATGGCGATGCCGAACAGTGACTGCAGCGATTCTGCGGCCTGGGTCTCGGTCGCCTTGTCGAAAATCGCCGCGATGTAGCGATCCGGGCGCAGCAGCAGAAACGGGTGGGAATCGCCCAGCAGGGTTTTGAGCTGGCCTTCACGGTCTTGAAGCACCGTGCAGCCCGGGATCGACGGTATGGCATGGACGGACGCGGGCAGGATCAGGATGCGTCTGGCTTCAAGGTGGCTCCAGAGATCATGCTTGAGTTCATCGATACGCTGGCGGGTCGGGTCGCCGTATTGAATCAAGGCGAAGCCGGCGCCGATGGTGTCATCGAGCAGGCGTTCCTGGCCGTGGGCATCGGTGAGCTTCGGTTGGGGGAACATCTGTCCGCAGGACAAGGTGCCTGCTTGCCCCTCGGTCAGCACCAGGCCCCGGGTGAAGCGGGGTTTGGGCTTGAAGCGCATTTGCAGGAAATAATCGCGCAACGGCGGCAACAGGCCGATCAAGGCGAATGCGCCACTGATCAAGCGAGCGCGCAGGACGGTGGCCGGTGCCATGACCACGCCGAGGTTCAAGGCCAACTTGATCAATGCCCACGCATGATCACGACGCTCGCTTTCGTATGACAGCAGTGCGCTTTCCGCCATTTTTCCCTTCAGCACGCCGACCAGCTTCCAGCCCAGGTTGTGGGCATCGCGAACGCCGCTGTTCATGCCTTGCCCGGCATAGGGCGGGGTCAGGTGCGCAGCGTCGCCGGCGAGAAATACCCGTTGCACCTGCCACTGCTCGGCGACCCGGGCATGGAAGGTGTAGACCGTCTTGCGCACGATGGAAACCGGCGTGTCTCCCTTGAACGGGCGCAGCAATGCTTGCAGGCAGGTTTCGTCGAGCACCTGTTCGTCCGTTTCATCGGGCTTGAGCAGGAACTCGAATCGGCGCGTACGGTGAGGGCCGGGCACCTCCACCACCGGACGCCTGGCGTCGCAATACACTCGGGTTTGCCAGAAGGGGTCGTCGTCCTGGTCGGTATCGACCACCAGCCAGCGTGAGGAGAAGCTCGAACCGACCATCTCGATCCCGAGTTGCTTGCGCACCGGACTACGCCCGCCGTCGCATGCCACCAGGTAAGCCGCGTGGACTTCCATCAGTTGCCCTTCGGCGTCACGCACCAGCGCGCACACGCTGTGTGGGTCCTGGGTGAATTCCACCAGCTCGTGGCTGAACCGAGCCGTCAGGCTGGCAAAACGTTCAAGGCCTAGCCTGAGGGTGTTTTCAAAAAGTGGTTGGCGAAACGCGTTGCGCTTGGGGAAGCCATACAGCTTGCCGGTCGGCTCGACCTTGCCGAAGCAGCGACCGCCGGGCCGGGTGAAGTAATGCACGCCGTAGCCGGGCACGACATCACGCAGCACGGCAGCATCCAGCCCGATGGCCTGCATGGTGCGCAAGGACTCATCATCGATTGAAACCGCCCGTGGCTCGGTAACCGTGCCCGGCTTGCGGTCGATGATCAGGGTGTCCACATCGGCTTGGCCGAGCAGGTTGGCCAGGGTCAGCCCGGTAGGACCGGCGCCGATGATCAGTACCTGGGTGTTGATGCGTTTGAGGGTTGTCATTGTTATTCCCTTCCGGATGGCTCAGCCCAATGGCTTGGCGCGGTTGGCGAGCGCAGCCATGCGTTGCGACAGATCCTGGGCCAGGGCAAGGATCTGCTGTCCTTGTGTCTCCTCCTGGGCACTGTCGCGTTCTCGCACCGGGCGCACGCAACTGATGCTGCCAACGACCTTGCCATCGCCATCGAAGATCGGCGCGGCCAGGCCATAGACGCCCGCGTCGACTTCACCTGCGCTGGCCACATAGCCTTGGCGACGCAGTTGCTGCAACGAACGACGGAACTGTTCCCAGGTCTGGCCCAGTTGACTGGCGCGCGCCTCTTCGGGGTGGTCGAGAAACAGCTGGCTGTGTTGACGCGAGGTCATGTTGGCGAGGATCGCCTTGGACGTCGCACCCAGGAACAACGGCCTGGGCGAACCACGGGAGTAGCTGACCTCGCTGAACAAGTCCCCGTGCTGGTGAATGCACACGACCTGGTCCTTGAACAGCCGGCAGATCAGCCAGACCTGTTGTTCGCTCCACTGTGGGAAGTTGGGCTCAAGCGCTTGTGCGGCGCGCAAGAGGGGGTCGCTCAGGCGCAACTGGCGGTCCCAGGTAATGATCCGTGCGCCCAGGGCATAACGCCCGGCTTCGACCTGGAACAATAGATTGGCCTCGGCCAATTCGCGCACGTAGCGGTAGATCGTCGAACGGGTAAAACCCAAGGCGCCGCCCATGTCGTCCACCGCCCAGATCGGGCTCTGTTCGGTGAACAGGTCGAGTACCCGCAACATGCGCTCCAGGCTCGAGCCTTTGCTGTCGCCATCCTGCTCGGGCAGGTGTTCAGGGGTGTGTAGGTTTTCCATGTTCATTGCTCGTCCACGATGCTGTTGCGCAGGGTGCCGATGCCAGCGATCTCGACCTCCACCTGATCGCCCGGCTTCATCCACACCGGTGGTTCGCGGAACGCACCGACGCCGCCGGTGGTGCCGGTGACAATTACGTCACCCGGGGCGAGTTCGGTGAAGGTGGAGCAATACTCGATCAGCTGGCGCACATCGAAAATCATGTCGCTGGTACGGGTGTGCTGCATCACTTGGCCATTGAGGCGGGTGGTCAATTCCAAATCCTGCGGGTCGCCGATCTCGTCGCCGGTCACCAACCAGGGGCCGAAACCGCCGGTGTTCGGGAAGTTCTTGCCGGGGACGAACTGAATGGTGTGCTTCTGCCAGTCGCGGACACTTCCGTCGTTGTAGCAGGCATAACCGGCGACGTAGTCCAGCGCGTCGGCGTGTTTGACGTGGCGGGCCGCTTTACCGATCACCACCGCCAACTCGCCCTCGAAATCAAGCTTGTGGGACGCGGTCGGGCGAACGATGGGTTGCAGGTGGGCAGTCTGGCTGTCGGCGAAGCGGGTAAAGATCATCGGATAGGTCGGCATTTCCCGACCGGTTTCGCGCACGTGAGTGGCGTAGTTGATGCCGATGCACAGCACTTTGCCCGGGTTCGGGATCACCGGCAGGAACGTCACTTCAGCAAGGGGGATACGCGGCAGGCTTGCCAGGCGCGCAGCGCTCAGTTCGTTCAGACGGTTCTGGCCGATAGCCTGTTTTAGGTCGCTGCCAAGGGTTGGCTTGAGCGATTCCAGGTCGATGATTTGATCACCTTCGACCACGCCGTAGCTGCTACGGCCCTGGACAATAAAGCTTGTGAGTTTCATGGAGGCTCCTAGGAAGAGGGAGGGTGCAATGAGGGTTAATCTAATCGTGCTATAAAATCCTGTAAAGTGGGATTTATACAAAAATCCTAAAATATGGAATTTATGTGTTTTTTTGCGCGACTGTCCCTTTGGCGGACTTGGGGAGCAAAGGGCGGGGAGGCAGGCAGCCACCGTAGATGGCAGGGGCCGCGAGAGGTGCGCAAAAGGCTCTAAACCTGTGGGAGCGAGCTTACTCGCGATGAGGTCAGCCAGTTCAATACTCATGTAATTGAACCGCCGCCATCGCGAGAAAGCTCGCTCCCACAGGGATTGTGCTTAATTGACGGATATCAGGGCCTGATGCCAATCAATCGCTTGGTGCCCAGCAGCCATGCAGCGACATGCGCATCCGGAAGGGAATCCTGATGCGGGCAATGGGGCCGCTGGCCATGTCACGGGTGTCCAGCACGACCAGTTCGCTGCGCCCTTCGGCAATGAGGTTGAGCATGGCAACCACGTAGCCATCGGCTTCCTCTGCATCCGCCGAGCGCGGTATGAAGATGGGTTCCTGAAAGCATCCGCTGTCGCCGGGAAACCAGGCGTCGGTGCGGCCTGTCTGCAGGTCCAGGTGCGCCAGCAGGTTGAAAAACTGGAAGGGTATCGGCCCATTCGCCGGGTTGTAAGGACGCTCAGGATCAAAGGCGAGCAGAAAACCATGCTGGTACTTTCGACCGATGTAGCGATCATCACACCGTGGAAACTCGCAGGGATATTCCGTCAGTGGCTGCGGTTGAACGTTCTCCTGCGCGCCATTCAGGTCGAAGGTCCAGCGCATCAGGCTGGCGGCCAGGGTTTCAGGCGGTGGTACGTAGCCGTCGGCCTGGGGGAAGAAGTAGAAGATGTTGCCGCCGGTGACGGGCATGTCGACATACACCTTGCCGTCCTCATCGAACGCATTCAGTGTGTGCCCCTGGAAGCCGTCCTTGGGCCCCTTGAACCAACGTACATCTTGCGCACACCCGTTACGCGGTACGACCGCGAACAGCTGAGGCAGATCGGGTTGCCACTGGAAATGCGGGCCGCCGTTTTTCATGCGCTCGACGTCCACCGTCAACGGAATCAACGGGAACACCACGTACCGTTCGGTCACCGCGAAATCATGCACCATCGCCGCATAAGGCGCCTGGAACCAGATCTCGTGCAGCAGTTTTCCGTCCGGCGAGAGTTCAAAGTAGGCCAGGTCAGGCGTGCCGTCGCCTTTGGCCTCATAACTGCAGGCCAGCAGGTTGCCTGTCACCGGATCGAGCTTGGGGTGGGCGGTGAACGTCGCGGCTTTGATCTGCCCATCAAAGGTCCATTCGCCGAGGGTCTCCAGGGTTTCGAGATCCATCGCCCAAGGCAGGGCATCTTCCTTGAGCGCCAACAGGACGCCGTTGTGAGGGATGACGGTGGTGTTGGCGGTGGTGTTGTTTTTCGCCGCGAGGGGGTCATTGGTGAAAGCGTTGCGATAAACACCATTGAGTGAGCGACCTTCCCGGCGCTGGGCCAGCAGGCGATCGGTTTTCACGTAGCGGCGTCGCAGCGAGGCCTTACCGTTGGCAAAATGAAAGCGGCTAACCATGCCGTCACCGTTAAAAAAGATATCGGTGCCCAGCATGGGGGGATACTGCGGGTCTGGCGCGACTTGATAAAAAGTCCCGTGGATCGAAGCGGGAAGAATGCCTTCGATCTCCAGGTCAAACACGTCGGCTTCCACCCGGCTGGGTGTGTAGAGTGCGCCGCTAAACTCAGGTGTCTGAGGGTATTGAATGGTCATCTGGCAATCTCATCAGTGTGCGGTTTCATTCATTTGCAAGGTGCAGCGTCAGGCCGATTGTGCAGACATGGCCGGCCCGGAAGGTTTTACGCCGCGCCGAAAGCGGGCAACGACCAGGCACGAGATAATCAAGGCTAGCAAATAGGCGGAAGCGGCCAGCCACCCCACCGCCCGGAAGTGTCCCTCGCCGACGACCAGCGCAGCCCCGAATGGCCCCAGCCCCTGGCCGACGAAAATGGCGGCGTTACCCAGGCCCGCCAATCGACCGGAAGGGTCCAGTTCCGCCGCCATGGAAAGCAGGTAGGGCAGGCTGAAAAACCAGACCATATGGATCAAGCAGGCCGTGGTGATAAAGGCAACGGGGCTGGTGCCATAGACCATGATCAAGGTCGCCAGCAATGCCGTGCCGAAGCTCAACAGTTGCGGAAACAGCAGGCCCAGGCGCCGTCCGATCAGACCGGCCAGGCCGGCGCCAAGGGCACCGGCAAGAATGCTGCCGCCGAGGATGCCGCCAATCTGCTGGGGCTCCAGGCCGATGCTCTTGCCGATGCGTTCCTGGTACACCCACAGGGCCGAGTGACCGAAGAACAGCAGGGCAAACAGCAGGATCAACAGCATGGCGGTGAGACCGAATGGCTGGATCGAGCCATTGGCCGCGCGATGGGCGTCCGGGTAGCGCTTGGGCACTCTCCGGCAACCCAGCGCCGCGAGCACGCTGGTGATCGCCAACAGGGAAAACGCCCCATTCACGCCAAATGTTTGAAGGACCAGCGGCATGGAGGTCACCAGCAGCATGCCCCACAGCAGGTTGCCGATGTTGATGACCGCGAAGGTCGCATCCTTGGACGTGCGCAGCGCTGCGGTGGCATAGACCACCGCCATGACCGCGCCGCCGCTGGCGCCGCAGATCATCCTGGAAATGACCAGTCCGGCCTGGCTGTGCAGTTGTGTGCTGACCAGGTTACCCAATGCCAGGATCAACAAGGCCACCAGGGCGAAGCGGCGCCGGTCGACGCTCGCCATGAACAGGGCGCAGCCCCCGCAGGCGATGGCCATCGCCATGAGTTCCGCAGCGAAGATCGCGCCGATTGCATTGAGCGGCAGGCCGAGCTGGTCGATCAAGGCACCGCCCAGGATCGGCTGGATCTGCAGCGTCCCCAGGGAAATGACCATCATCAGGCAGATGGCGCCCAGTGATTTTTTGCTGTCGATGGAGTCGAGTGCGTTCATGAAGCATCACCTCAGGTAAAGAGCCCGCTCATGCGTGAGCCGGCCTACACGTCAATCAGAACTTGTGAACGTAGCGAACCTGCACCTGGTAATCCGCTCGGGAGCGATTCTCGACGCCGGTTTCTTTATAGGTGTTGAGCCAGAAGGCTTTGTCTTCGGTGATTTTCCAGAACAGGCCCGGGCCAAAGCCCAGCACCTTTTCCCGGGAGTCGGTTAGGGTGCTGCCGTTGACCTTGTCATCCGAAATCTGCCGGAAGTAGTAGCCGTTGATGCCGACCGAGACCTTCGGGAACACTTCGTACGAGGCGGTGAAGTTGGCCCATGCCGACTGTCCTGACTGGGTGTCGCGCACCGCTTGCCCTTCAAAGAACTGCTGCGAACTGCTCGCCGGATCGTCGTTCTTGAAGTTGTACAGATAGTTCAGCCTCCAGCTTACTTCCCAACGGGGTGCCGGCATCCAGGTCGCTGCCCAGTAGGGGTTCAGGGAGAAGTGGTTGGAGCCTGGGTTCAGGTCTTTGTCTTTGTCGTACTTGCCCGTTGGTAGAATGATGTCGAAGGCCATGCGCTGGACGAAAACCGGCCGGCCGCTGGCGTCGACGATCGGATCGAACTGGACCTGTGGCCCGACCGTGACATCGCCCATGCCGGTAGCGTTGTCCTTGAGCTTGGCACCGTTGTCACCGAAATCGCCGTCCAGGGAAACAACGGGGACCAGCAGGCTCCAACCCAGGTGTGCCCCTCCCGCGAAGGTGTCGGGTGAGTAGTAGCTCAGCTGATTGATCATCGTGATGACGTTGATCTTCGGGTCATC
This sequence comes from Pseudomonas sp. 1 R 17, assembly GCF_900067035.1. Taxonomy (NCBI): domain Bacteria; kingdom Pseudomonadati; phylum Pseudomonadota; class Gammaproteobacteria; order Pseudomonadales; family Pseudomonadaceae; genus Pseudomonas; species Pseudomonas sp. 1 R 17. The sequence continues at coordinate 79,482 of NZ_FKLB01000050.1, read as the reverse complement.
GAAGGCGCCGTTTTTCTTGCCGCCGTTGGTCCTGATGCTACTGGCGGTGCTGAACTTCAGGTAGGTCTGGTGAGTCAGCCCGGGTGGCCCCGCAAACCCGTCGTAGAAGCTGGTGCCGCCCAGGTTGATACCGCTGGGTTGGCTTACGGACGGTGGAGGAGGGCCGTCGGCTGCATGGGCGGCAAATGACGCGAAGCTGAGTGCCAGGCACGCTGGCAAAGATTTAGTCAGACTCATCGAAGTGGCTCTATTCTTGGAATTGTGAGCGGGGGAATGTCCCCTGGCACTTCGACTTTAAGTCCCGGTGGTGGGTGATGCTTGAGCGCAACGGCCAGAGTTGACTGAGCGTGCCATGATGGGGCGATGATCCCCAACACTCTTGGCGCTCAACGCGGCGATTGAGGCGGCGCGCGCGGGCGAAGCGGGCCGTGGCTTTGCGGTCGTTGCAGACGAAGTTCGCAAGCTCGCAACTCGCACGACTGAAGCAACCGAACAAGCTGCCGGGATGATTGCTCGCTAAGTACGGTTCCGGTGAAGCTCCTCAAGCGTGACGTTTACCCATACGCTCTCTGCCTTGGTACCTGCTGTCTAACTCGCGAGGCCCACTGTGAAGCATGCGCACGGCCATGATAGCTATGAGCTATCATGGCCGTGCGTATTACTAACTGGATGACCATTCTGCGTCTACGTATCGTAGAGGTATTAAGCGTGATGGGCCGGTAGCACCGTTCGCGTCTTCCAAATCAACACAGGCCTGTACAGGTCATGTTTCCGAGATTTCCATGAAGAAAACGCTTTCGTTGGCCACACGCATAGGGCTTAGTTTCGCGGCCATCCTGGCGCTGCTCATATTGATAACCACCATCGGCATTCACCGCGTTGCGTTCATTGACTCCACCTTGGGCGACGTAAGCGAAAATGCCGCAAAGGTGCAGCGCTACGCAATCAATTTCCGAGGCAGTGTCCATAACCGTGCCATCGCTATTCGGGATGCCGTGCTGGTAACGACTGATTTGGATTTGGCAAAACACTTATCGGAAGTCTCAGCCTTGGAAAAGGCCTACTCTGACTCGGCAGCTCCAATGGATCAGTTGTTCAAGGGCGCAAGCGTAACTGACGAGGAGGTTCGATTACTGAGCGCTATCAAGGACATCGAACAACAAACCCTTAACTCCACCAGAGCGGTAATCTCCCTGCGCCAGGCGGGTGACATACCAGGGGCTCAGGCGCTGCTGATGCGTCAAACGTCTTTGGATTACAGTGAGTGGCTCAAGCGCGTCAATGCATTGATCGACTACGAGGAAGCATCAATCAAGGCGAAGTTGGGCGCAGTGCAGGCAACCGCCAGCCAGTTCAGTACGCTGATGCTTATCGCGACAGGTATTGCCCTGCTGCTGAGCATCACGTTGTCGGCTGTACTTATTCGCTTTGTTACATCCACGCTGGGTGCTGAGCCCACAGACGTTGCATTGGCCATCGAGCGACTGGCAGCTGGTGATCTGAATCAAACGATTTCCACAGAGTATCCCGGCAGTGTCATGGGCGTCCTGAAAGACACGCTGGGCCATCTCGCAGAGACCATTCGTCAAGTACGTAAGGCGGCCCAAGAAGTCAATTACTCGGCCACCCAGTTGTCTGCCGCATCATCGGCTAATAATGAGCAGACCAGCTTGCAAACCCGCGAAGCCGAGCAGGTAGCCGCAGCCATCATGCAAATGGCGGCGACGGTTAATGAAGTATCCGGGTATGCCGCGCAGGCAGCTGATGCCTCCCGGTTGGCTGATACTGACGTGGGAAGTGGGAACAAATTGGTTGCAAGCACCACGGTTGCTATCGAACAGCTGGCATTAACCCTCGAGCAAACGACTGCTACCGTGAACCAGGTGTCCAAACATAGTGAAAATATTGCGTCAGTGATCGACGTAATCAACTCCATCGCCTCGCAAACCAATTTGCTTGCTTTGAACGCAGCTATCGAGGCTGCTAGAGCTGGCGAGCACGGGCGTGGATTTGCGGTGGTAGCGGACGAAGTACGTTCTTTGGCCAACCGGACACAGCAGTCGACCGAAGAAATTCGAGAGATGATCAGTACGTTGCAATCGGGTACCGAAACAGCATCTCAAACCATGCGCGATAGTTGTGAGTTGGCGAGCCAAACGGTCACACAAACACGCAGTGCGCAGGAGGCGTTGGCAAGGATCAGTGAGCAGGTTGCCGCTATCAGTCATATGAACGCCCAGATCGCGAGTGCCTCCGTGCAGCAGAGTAGCGTGACCGATGAGGTCGCTGAAAACATCAACCGCATTCATGGCTCGACGGTTGAGTCGGCCAATGGCGCGCGCCAAGTGGCAGCAGCCAGCATCGAGCTATCAGATTTAGCGGATCGTCTTACCGCTAAAGTGGCGTTCTTCTCTGCGGCTTAGTGGATTCGACAGTTTTTCACAGCCGGACTGACGTTTATGCGCGACCGCTGGGCTACTCAGCAGGATGCTTCGACAAGAAGTAATAAATATCCTATCAAACCCCGTAACGCTTGTTTCCACCTGAGGTAATGCAGTACCTACCCCTTGATCCTTGTTGCACAGCGCTGCCCATTCAGCACTGATACAGCAGAACCAAAGCAACTGACTGAATACCTGAAAGCAGCTGCATTAAGCGGGCTTTCAAGGTGAGTATTATGCTCGGGCCGCTCTGCTGCGGGTCATATGGATGAGTGCTGATCTACGACTATCCAGGGAGATTCGCTCTTCGACAGCAAAGGGCAAGAAGCCTAGTTTTGGATAAAGCAGCAAGCCTGCTGTATTTTCATTGAAGCACGAGATCTGCACCTCTGTGGCGTCGTAGCGGTCGAACGCCTGAGCTGTCATCGTCTCCACGATGAAGGTCGCCACACCTTTACCTCGTGCCTCTTGGGCAACGATGACATTGCCGATACAGCAAACCCCACCCGTTTCAGCCCGATAGAAGTTAGCAAAGCCGACAACGCTGTTCCGGGTCTCGACAACCGTGGAGTCGAATCGTTGAGTAATAGCGTTAGACAGTTGAGCTTCAGTCAGAGGGTATTGAGCTTTCGGGAACATATAAAACAGTTCCCGAGCGTTCAGGGGAAAGCTACAGATAGTTTTGATGTCGTCAGCCTTCACTGGCCTGTGTTGCAATATCATCGCGCGTCCTTGAGGTCTGTGTTTCCGGCATTTTAGCTCAACTAGATTTGCTCAAGCACCTTGCCTGATTACCGGGGGCATGCATCGATGCATACATAAAAACGTATGGGACAACCTGGTGGCAGGCCTGCAAAAGGAGGTTCCCTACGACTCAACCGTCGTTGCTTTCTTCGCTTCGTCCAGCATCCATTGAGCAAACGCTTGTATTGGCTCTCTGCTCAATGCGATGGGCTCGGGGAGGATGAGGCAGAAGGTTTTGGAAATGGTTTTCCCCTCTGGCCACGGAGCGACCAGACGTCCTAACGCCAGTTCAGTTTCAACGTAAAGACGCGGGACCAGCGCAACACCGAGGCCGGCCAATGCCGCCTCGATCAACATGCCGTGAAGATCGTAGCGCGCACCAATCGCTGGATTGGTAAGTGGGATCCCCGTTTCCAGGGAATAGCGCTGCCAGGCATCCGGGTTCTGCCGTCGGTGCAGGCGTGGAAGCATGTCCAGTGTTGCTGCTCCTGTGCTCTCTTGGAGCAATGCAGGATGACAAACAGGAACCAGCACTTCATGCAAAAGGTGGTGAGTCCGCATACCCGTCCACGCTGGGTGCTCGAAATGGATGGCAGCATCGAATCCGCTCCCGGCCAGGACGAAGGGGTCCATGCGCTCGGCCAAATGCACAGTGATGTTCGGATGCTTTTGCTGGAATCGTGTCAAGCGAGGAATGAGCCATCGCATCGCGAACGTCGGGATAGTGGCGATGTCCAGGCTCGCACCATCGTTCGGCTGCCCCATTAAGTACTGACTGTCCCGATCCAGGCGGTCCAGCGATTCGCGAACTTGGGCCGCGTAGCGTTCCCCGTTGGGCAGGAGCCGGACACGATTGCCGACTCGTTCGAATAGCGCGACACCGAGGAAGGCTTCCAGCCGGCCAATCTGGCGACTGATGGCGCCTTCAGTCAAAGACAGTTCTTCTGCCGCGCGCGCGAAGCTGCCGTGACGAGCGGCCGCCTCGAATGCTGTCAATGCCGTGCTGCTCGGGATCTTCTTTCGCATAAGCGTTCTCGGTCTAAGGGTGGTGATCCAGATAAGCTTGAGCTTTTATCACTGAAGCATACCGAAAAATCGCTTTATTCGTTGATGTCAAGGCCATACCGTGATGGAACATCAACAAGGAGGGCCGGACACACGATGTTCGGCCGCGACGTTATCCATGATCTATACCGTCGAGTGCAGCTTTACCGACCCCGCCAGCGAAGCCGAGTGGAATGATTTCTATAGCCTGGAAAAACTACCCGCGCTTATTTCCGTGAGCGGGTTCCATACCTCGCAGCGCTTCAAGGCGTTGAGCACGGGTTGCCCTGTCTACCTTGCCATGCATTCGATCGACGGCCTGGCCGTGCTTGAGGGCGATGAGTATCGCCAGAAGGGCGGCGGCAATTTTGCACGCTGGCAGCAGCACATCACCGATTGGCACCGCAATCTGTATGGCGCCCTTGAACGTGCGCCTGCCGTCGGTGAAGGCGAGCATCTGATCGTAAGCGCAGTCGGTCCCGAGCCGCTCATCGAGAGGGGGCTGGCGCCTGATCGGATGCTCGCCGTCGCATTGGAGAAGTGCCCTGAAATCAGATGGCTGGCGAAGCTGGATAGCTCCATCCGTCTCGATGTGGATACCCTTCCGAACCACGTACACCTCTATGCTCCGATGACCGCGCAGTTGACGAGTGGCAGTGGCGCACTGCCCCACACGCCGGGGCAAAACCGACATGCCTAACCTGACAATCTTCATCCAGGCGGAAAAGATGCCGCCCGAGGCGAATCTGGCGGAACTCACTGAAGAATGTACTCGGCTTTGCACGGACGTCCTCCAGGCTACGTTGGACAACGTGCATGTCATCTATGTCTCTGTTCGCCAGGGGCGCGGGCATCCTGCTTACGCGGAAATCAGGTACCGCCTCGAACCGCTCAGAACGCCATCGGTCATGGATGTCTTCATGGCGCGACTGGATGAGGCCGTAGAGCGCCATGCGGGGCTAACGGCGCGCATCCGTTGCATCGGCTATCCAGCTGCTGCCATTTACGCGCGGAACTGATGACGCGCAAGGAGTGCTGCAATGAGCGACATGAAATTTCCGGGCCAGCAGATCGGCGAGTTTTCGATTACGGCCATCAGTGACGGATACCTTTGCGCAAGTCTGGATCTCCTCTCCAATATCGATCCTGCGCAGGCGTCCAAGTTGCAGCAGGACGCAGGCGTGAGCGACCCATCCTCGATCCACATCAACTGTTACCTGGTGCGTGGAAGGGGCCGCACGATTCTCATCGATGCGGGGGCTGGTGGTTTCAAGCAGTGGGGCGGAAAGCTGAAGGCCAATCTCGCACTGGCTGGCGTGCAACCCTCTGACATTGACGCGATTCTCCTGACTCACGCACATCCCGACCATGTTGGGGGGCTGGTTGATTCTTCCGGGGCAGCTGTCTTTCCCGATGCAGAGTTGGTCGTGCACCAGCGTGAGGTTTCTTTCTGGGAGGACGATGGCAATCTCAGCCGAGCGAGTGAGCGTGCTCGTGGCAACTTTCTGTTTGCTCGGAAGGTGTTCGATCAGTATCGGGAGAAAATGCGCACATTTACTGATAACGAAGTCCTCCCTGGCATCAGTGCGACGCCCCTTCTGGGGCATACGGCGGGGCATTCCGGTTATCGCCTCGAATCCGATCAGAGGAGTCTGTTGATCTGGGGGGATATCGTTCATTTCCCTCAAGTCCAGATTGCGCGTCCCGACGTATCCATTGCATTTGACCAAGACCCGCTGCTTTCCGCCGCCACACGTTCAAAGTTGTTGGATGTCGTCAGCTCGGACAAGATTCTTATCGCGGGTATGCACCTTGGCGAGCTTGGATTTGCACATGTCGAGCGGATAGGCAAGACCTACAAAATTTCCTACGAAACTTAGCGGCTGTTCGAGATGCCTACGATGCATCGGCTGCGGCGAATGAGGTCATTGATCCCACGGCGCCTCCTGCCAGCGGTCGAACAGAAAATCGCTGAACGCCGTCAGCCGGCGTGGGTTGCAATCGTCACTCCTCATTTGCGGCGCATACGCGGTGCCACACCGGTCAGATGCTCACGTACACACGCCCAGGCTATGTGAAGGCTGTTGCGCAGTGACACGGCATCAAGGGTCATGATGCGTAATGAAACCCCGCAATCGTTGGGCAATGCGCTGACACCCAGATAGCTGTCGGGGTGAGTGGGCAGGGCATTGCGCAATGCGGTTTTCAGCGCTTCGACAGGCAAGCCCTGACCCACGAGCATGAATGTCGCCAGGGTCTGGAAGGCACCACTGACGCCCGGTAATTGCCGCAGCAGGTCTTGCCCGTTCAGCGCCAGGCGATCGCCGGCCAGCAAGCGGCCTGCCGGGCAGCGCACTTCCAGGTCGGCGCGGTAGACATCGAAGAGGCCGGCACTGTCCTGGGGGGTGTGCAGGCAAAACGCGTCGCACAGCATCACCCTGGCGCCCGGGTGCAGATTCACCCTTACCTGGCTGTGCAGTTTTGCCTGGGGAAACAGGATCGTCGCCATAGGCAGGTACTCCAGTAGCGCTCCGTGTTCGGCGGTGAGGCTGACGGTCTGCCGTGCCGATTGCTCGAGCATACTGTGGGCTACCGTCGCCGCGCCAGTGCTGACATGCACTTGAGTGTCCGGCCCGGCATGCAGGTGCATCCGCAAATCCTGGCCTGCGAAAATCCCGCCCGAGCAAGACTGCACATACACGGCGGCCATGCCTTTCGGGTCGTCGGGCAGCTTCAGGGTGCGGCCCAGATGAAAGGGATAGCCCACGCGCTGTTCGCTGATATAACTGGCGCCGGACGGCGCTTTGCTGAAGGCAATCCGGGCCTGCACCTGCGAGGATGCCTTGGGCGGTGCAATCAACGGGTGAAACAGTTCCTGCGGCGCGTTCATGGTCGGTCAAACAACACGGCGCGGCTGATGGCGTCGACGACCGCGTCGACCCCGTCACCCGTCGCGCAGTTGGTGAACAGCACGGGCCGGCCGTTGCGGGCTTCGGCTGACTCGCGACGCATGCGTGGCAGATCCACGCCCACATAGGGCGCCAGATCATATTTGTTGACCACCAGCAGATCACAGCTCAACACGCCGGGCCCTCGTTTGCGCGGGATGTCATCGCCGCCGGCGACATCAATGACAAAGATCCAGTAATCCACCAGATCCAACGAGAAGGTCGAGGCCAGGTTATCGCCGCCGGACTCAATCAGGATCAGGTCCAGGTTCTCGAATCGCGCTTCCAGCTCGTCGGCCATTTGCAGGTTCAGCGTCGGGTCTTCGCGGATCGCCGTGTGCGGGCAGGCGCCGGTTTCCACCGCGAGCACCCGTTGTGGGTCGATCAGGCCGCTGCGCTGCACGCGTTCGGCGTCCTCGCGGGTCGCCAGGTCGTTGGTGATGATGGCCAGCTCGGTGCCGCGCGCGATGAAGCGCGGAATCAGTTGCTCCAGCAGGCGAGTCTTGCCCGAGCCGACCGGGCCGCCGATCCCGACGCGCGCGGCGCCGGGGTGGGGTTGCGGCTGCGGTGCGGCGTTGAATGCAGTGCTCATTAGCAGGTTCCTTTTATTGGCTGTGATCAGCGCAGCATGTAGCGCTGGGCCAGGGGCACTTCGCTGACCGGCTCGCAGGTCAGGCGCTCACCGTCGGCGTACACATCGAAGGTCTGGGGGTCGACGCGAATGTCCGGGCAGGCGTCGTTGTGCAACATGTCGGACTTGCGCAGCGTGCGGGTGCCGAAGGCCGGCAACAGGGCTTTTTTCAGGCCCAGTTTCTCAGCGGTATCGGCCTCCACCGCAAGGCGATTGACGAAATTCACCGACAGTGCCTGTTTGGCCTCACCAAAGGCCCCCCATTGCGGGCGCATGATCAGCGGCTCGCAGGTGTACAGCGAGGCTGCCGAGTCGCCCATCACGCCGTGCACGATAAACCCGCCCTTGACCACCAGCTCCGGCTTGACGCCAAAAAAGGCCGGCCGCCACAGCACCAGGTCAGCGAGCTTGCCCGGCTCCAGCGAGCCGATGTAACTGTCGATGCCGAACACCCGCGCAGCGTTGATCGTATACTTGGCGATGTAACGCTTGATGCGTTCGTTGTCGCCCAATCCGGTTTTTTCTTCCGGTAGACGGCCGCGTTGGTCTTTCATCTTCGAGGCCAGCTGCCAGGTGCGGCAGATCACCTCGTTGATGCGCCCCATGCCCTGGCTGTCGGAACCCAGGATCGAAATCGCCCCGGTGTCGTGCAGGATGTCTTCGGCGGCGATGGTCTGCGGACGCACTCTGGATTCGGCGAACGCCACGTCTTCCGGCACGTCCGGATTGAGGTGATGGCAGACCATGATCATGTCCAGGTGCTCGTCGAAGGTGTTGACGGTGTACGGGTTGGTCGGGTTGGTCGAGGAGGGGATGCAATTGGATTTTCCCGCCACGCTGATGATGTCCGGGGCGTGGCCGCCGCCTGCGCCTTCGGTGTGGTACATGTGGATTGTGCGGTCGCCGATGGCGGCCAGGGTGTCTTCGAGAAAACCCGATTCATTCAGGGTGTCGGTGTGCAACTGCACCTGGAAGTCGTATTCATCGGCCACCTTGAGGCAGGTATCGATCACGGCGGGCATCGCGCCCCAGTCCTCGTGGATCTTCAATCCCAGGCAGCCACCGCGCAGTTGGCCGAGCAGCGATTCCGGCTTGCTGGAATTGCCCCTGCCGAGAAAGCCGAAATTGATTGGCCAGGCTTCAGAGGCCTGCAGCATCTTGCCGACGTTCCATTCGCCGCCGCAGTCGATCCCCACGGTAATCGGCCCGAGCGAGCCGCCGATCAGCGTCGTCAGGCCCGCCGCCAGCGCGTGATCGCACAGTTGCGCCGAGTCGAAATGCACGTGCACGTCGATCCCGCCCGGCGTGACGATCAGGCCTTCTGCGTCGCGCACGGTGGTTGCGACGCCGCAGATCAATTGCGGATGGACACCGTCCATGACCTGCGGATTGCCGGCCTTGCCGATGGCCACGATCTTGCCGTCCTTGATGCCGATGTCGCCTTTGACGATGCCGATCACCGGGTCGATGATCAGCGCGTTGCAGATCAGCATGTCCAGCGCGCCGTCTGCGCTGTCATGCCCCGGCATCAGGCCCATGCCGTCGCGCAGGGTCTTGCCGCCGCCGTGCAGGCATTCATCGCCGGGCACCGCGTAGTCGAATTCCACCTCGGCCAGCAGCGACGTATCCCCCAGGCGCACCGCGTCGCCGGTGGTGGGGCCGTACATCGCGGCGTATTCCTTGCGCGTCATTGTTGCCATGGGTCACGCCCCCTTGAACTGTTGTGCGCGGGCTCGATCAAGCGCGATGGCTTTGCAGGCCGGATCGTGCAGGTTGCCATTGGTCAAACCGCTGAAACCGTAGATGTCCCCCGTGCCGCCGAATTGCACCAGCTGCACTTCGCGCAGCTCCCCCGGCTCAAAACGTACGGCGGTGCCCGCGGGAATGTCCAGGTGCATGCCGAAGGCGGCGGTGCGCGGGAAATCCAGCGCCTTGTTGACTTCGAAAAAGTGGTAGTGACTGCCGATTTGCACCGGCCGGTCGCCGGTATTGATGGCCCGTACGGTGGTCGTGGGGCGACCGCTGTTGAGTTGTATATCGCCCTCGGGCGAGATGATTTCCCCAGGCGTCGGCATGACGGCCAACGGCAACTGCCCGGGTCGAATCGGCTGATGCACGGTGACCAGTTTGGTGCCATCGGGGAACGTACCTTCCACCTGCAGTACCGGCAGCAGATCGGCCACGCCGGGCATGACGTCGTCAGTGTTGAGGAGTGTCGAGCCGAAACCGATCAGCTCGGCCACGCTGCGACCCTCACGGGCGCCTTCGAGGATTTCATCGGCAATCAGCGCCGAGGCTTCCGGAAAGTTCAGGCGCAGCCCTTTGGTGCGGCGTTTGCGCGCAAGTTCGGCGGCGGTGTATAGCGTCAGCCGCTCAAGTTCGGTGGGCGTCAGCAGCATGTTCAAGCTCCTGTGTCGGCAGCAGGCGTTTTCGTGCCCGCCACCTCAATTGGCGAAAAGACGGAGGTCCTGGGTTTCGTGCCGCATCACGGCGATCTCGGCCATGGGTGTGAAGCCGCTGGCGTCGTCGAGGGCGAGCGGCGCCTGAGCCAGTAGTTGCAGCAGCAAGGGCTGGATGTCGGTGAGCACCCGCTGCGCATCCACATGCCCCATTACGCCCAGGCGCACAGCGGCACTGACCAATCCGGTGCACAGCCCATGGGCGGCGGCGAGTTGGCAGTGCTCGAGTTGCATGCCGAGTTGTTGCCACAGCAGCCCTTGCAACACCGGCAAATGCCCCGGCGTTGCCCGGGCGAGCACGTGTTGCTGGTAAGCGGCAGCGCCGGGGGTACCGAGCGCGACATGCACGCCCAGCAACGATTGGCCGACGCGACGTGAGCCTTGGCGCAGTTCCTCGGCCAGGGTCAGGGCCTCGATGTGACTGTCCAGGTCCATCAGGGTGGCGAGGTCAGCCGCTGCATGCCAGGCGGCGCATAAAAACACCCGGTCAAAACTGTTCCAGCGATGGCGCAATTGACCTTCGACGAAGGCCCGCACCTGAACGCTGCGATCATTCTGCAGGCCGCGCTGACGGCGCCTGACAGGGACGGGGTCGGTCATCGCGGCGTTCTGCCCCAGGCGCGCATCGGCCACCAGCGTTTCCAGGCCCCATGACCAGGCAACCGCACCACCAGGGAAAAAACTGTCGGCCTGTTGCAGTGCCAACAGGCTGCTGCGCAACTCGGCCGGTGCGGCGTTCATAGGCGCAGCACCCGGCCGTCCGCGAGCAGCGGCGCCAGACGCTCGAGGTAGTCGGCCTCCGGGCCATTCAGCGGGATCCGTAACGCAGTGCCTGCAAAGCGCACGGCCCAGTGCATGTTGCCGGCGAAATACCCCAGCTCCAGCGCGGCGGCAGCGTCCCGCGGTTGCAGGTCGAGAAAGTGCACGTCCTGCATGTGCACGACGATGGCGCGCTGACCGTCGAGCATCAGCACCGAGCCGTTACGCAGCTGCTGATGGCGCTCCAGCCGAATCGCACAGTCGGTGCCGCGATCACTGGCCAGGCGCAGGCGATGACGCTGAATGTCGCTGGCCGACAGGCTGAGGGTTTCGACCAGGCCTGCGTGGCTGAGGTCATGCAAACGGTCGGCGAGGGCAGGGTCGCTGGCCTGGCCCAGAATGCGGTCGAGGATCAACATGGTGTGTGCTCCCAGGTCCGGTTTCAGATGGTCAGGTAGCGCAGGATGCGCTCGCGGTCGACGGTTTCGCGGACCTCGCTGTGCACGAACTCGCCTTTCTCGATGATCAGGTAACGGTCGGCCACCGCCATCGCAAACGACAGCACCTGTTCGGAGACGATCAGCGAAAATCCCCGTTCTTTTTTCAGCAGGTTCAGGGCCCGGGCGATGTCCTTGATGATCGACGGCTGAATGCCCTCGGTCGGCTCATCCAGGATCAACACTTTGGGGTTGGAGACCAGCGCGCGGGCAATCGCCAGCTGTTGTTGCTGGCCGCCGGAGAGGTTGCCGCCCTTGCGTCGACGCATCTCGAACAGCACCGGGAAGTACTCGTAGATGTAGTCGGGAATCGGTGCGGCAGGGGCGCCCTGCATGCCCGTCAGGATATTTTCCTCCACCGTCAGGTACGGAAAAATCATCCGCCCCTGCGGCACGAAGCCCACCCCGGCGGCGACCCGCTCATAGCTCTTGCTGGCGGTGAGTTCCCGGCCCGCCAGCGTGATGCTGCCGCTGCGCGCCGGCAGCATGCCCACCAGGCTTCTGAGCAGGGTGGTCTTGCCCATGCCGTTGCGACCCATGATCGCCAGGGACTCGGCCGGTGCGAGGGTCAGGTCGAGATTGCGCAGCACATGGCTGTCGCCGTAATACACGTTCAGGTTATTGACGGTCAGCATGCTCAGTGCCCCAGGTAGACGTCGATGACGCGAGGATCGTTTTGCACCTGATCCATCGAGCCGTAGGCCAGGGTTTTGCCCTGGTGCAGGACGGTGACTTTGTCAGCCACTGACTTCACGAACTCCATGTCGTGCTCGATGATCACCATGGCGCGGCCCTTGGCGATGCGCTTGAGCAGGCCTGCGGTCTTTTCCCGCTCGCCTGCACTCATGCCGGCCACCGGCTCGTCCAGCAGTAACAGTTCCGGGCGCTGCATCAGCAGCATGCCGATCTCCAGCCACTGCTTTTGCCCGTGGGACAACAGCCCGGCTTTGCGCCCCAGCTGGTCCTGCAGGAAAATCATCTCGGCGGTCTGCTCGATCTCTGCTTGCAGGGCCGGGTCTTTGCGGGCGAACAGGCAGTTGAAAATGCCGCGTTTGCCGGGCGATGAGATGTCGAGGTTCTCGCGCACGGTGAGGTCTTCATACACCGAAGGGTTCTGGAACTTGCGCCCAACGCCCGCGCGGGTGATCTGGTATTCGATCATGTTGGCCAGTTGCAGGTCCTTGAAACGAATGCTGCCGGCACTCGGGCGGGTTTTGCCGCAGATCATGTCAAGCAGGGTGGTCTTGCCCGCGCCGTTAGGCCCGATCACCACGTGCACCTGGTTTTCTTCGACATAGAAATTAAGGCTGTCCACTGCCTTGAAACCGTCGAACGACACCGTGAGGTCTTCGACACTCAGCAACAGGCCACTCATGACTGCACCTCCTGTTTGTTGTGGCCAAGGCGTTGCAGCAAACCGGCCAGCCCGGTCGGCAAGAACAGCACCACGCCCATGAACAGGAAACCGATGAAGTACTGCCAGAAGTTGACGAAGTTTTCCGACAGGTAGGTTTTGGCCACGCCGATCAACAGCGTGCCGTACACCGCACCGACCAGCGACAGACGCCCGCCAAGGGCTGCGTAAATCACGATTTCGGTCGAAGGAATGATGCCCACCAGCGACGGCGACGCGAGGCCGACCTGCAGGGTGAACATCACCCCGCCGAGCGCCGAGATCAGTGCTGCAACGGCAAAGATGAACGCTTTGAACAGCGCCGTGTTGTAGCCGGAAAACCGTACGCGGTCCTCACGGTCACGGATCGCCACCACCACTTTGCCCAGCCGGCTGCGCAGGATGAACCCGCACAACGCCACGCAGCCCAGCAGTAACAGGGTGGTGATCAGGTACAGAATCCAGGGCGTTTGAGGCGTTTGCAGGCTCAGGCCAAAGGCGGTCTTGAAGTCGGTCAGGCCGTTGACGCCGCCGGTGTAGCCTTGCTGGCCGATGATCATGATCGACATGATCGCCGCCAACGACAGGGTGATGATCGAGAAGTACACGCCGCCCACGCGCTTCTTGAAATACGCGTAGCTGAACACAAACGCGAGCAATGCCGGGAGGACGAGGATCGCCGCAAAGGTGAATGTCGCCGACTCGAAAGGCTTCCACCACCAGGGCAGCGCGTCGACGCTGTTCCAGATCATGAAGTCCGGCAACGCCGAGCCGTAGAAGGCGGCGAGCGCGCTCGCCGCTTCGTCGTTGGCGGTGGCTTCAAGTTTCAGGTACATCGCCATCATGTAGCTGCCAAGGCCAAAGAAGATGCCCTGGCCCAGGCTGAGTATCCCGCCGTAGCCCCAGATCATCACCATGCCCACGGCGCAGAACGCCAGGCTCAGGTATTTGCCGGCCAGGCCCAGGCGAAAGTCGCCCAGGCTCAGGGGCAATATCACCAGCAACAGCAGCGACAGCCAGACCAGGCTGTGGCGCTCGAGCAACGGCAGCAACCCGGTGCGCAGCCGGCGCGTGGTCGGCGTCGAGGTGCTGGGGCGGGTGAGGGGCGTCTCAGTCATATCGTTCATCTCAGCGTCTCACTTTCGCGGCGAACAAGCCGTTGGGGCGGAAGAACAGCAGCACGATCACCACCAGCAGCGTGATGGCTTTGGCCATGGACCCGGTGGTGAGGTATTCCAGCGAAATCTGCGTCTGGCCGATGGCGAAGGCCGACAGGAAGGTACCCAGCAAACTCTCCACCCCGCCAAACACCACGACGATGAAGGTGTCGACCAGGTACTGCTGGCCGCTGACCGGGCCGGTCGAGGCCAGCATGGTGAACGAGCTGCCGGCGATCCCTGCCAGCCCGCAGCCCAGGGCAAACGTGACCGCATCGACACGGGCGGTGTTAATGCCGGCTGCCCCCGCCATGGCGCGGTTCTGGGTCACCGCGCGAATGCGCAGCCCCCAGCGGCTGCGGTACAAAAACAGAAACACGGCGCCGGCGATCACCAGTGTCAGGCCGATGATGAAAATCCGATTGAGCGGCAGTTCCAGGCCTTCGCTGATCTTCCACGCGCCTTGCAGCCATTGCACCGTGGGCACGCTGACTTCCTTGGGCCCGAAGACCTGGCGGAACACCTGCTGCAGCACCAGCGACAGGCCCCAGGTCGCCAGAAGCGTGTCGAGCGGGCGGTTGTACATGAAGCGAATAAAGCAGCGCTCGAGCAGGAAACCGAACGCGAAGGTCACGACGAAGGCCACGCCGATGCCGATCACGAAATACCAGCCCATGTAGTCGGGAAAGTAGCGCGCAAACACCACGGACGTGACGTAGGTCATGTACGACCCCATCGCCATCAACTCGCCGTGGGCCATGTTGATTACGCCCATCAGGCCGAACACGATGGTCAGCCCCAGGGCCATCAGCACCAACACCGAGAACAGCGAAAACCCGCTGAAGACCTGCATCACCAAAATATCGAAAGTCATTGCGTCGCTACCTGTCGCTGCACGTTGGCGGACCGCGTGGGCGGGAGAGGGCGCGAGTCAGATCGCGCCCGACCCTGCATCACAGTTTCGGGAAAGGGTTAGGCTCGATGGGCGCGGACTCGTAGATCACGTCAACCTGGCCCTGGGCGTTGAGGGTGCCGATGCGCGCACGCTTCCACAGGTGGTGGTTGTCCTTGTGGACCTTGACCTCGCCTTCAGGCGCGTCGAGGGTCAGCTCCGAGGACGCGGCGATCACGGCCGGGACGTCGAAACTGCCGGCTTTTTCCACGGCTTTCTTCCACAGGTACACGGCGGTGTACGCGGCCGCCATCGGGTCGCCGACTACGCGTTTGTCGCCATAGCGGGCCTTGAAGGCGGCGACGAATTTCTCGTTGACCGGGTTTTTCAGGCTCTGGAAGTAGCTCATGCAGGTGAGAAAGCCGGTGAGGTTTTCGGCGCCGATGCCGGTGACTTCTTCTTCGGTGACGGCCAGCGCCATCAGCGTCTGGTTGCTGCTGTCGATGCCGGCGGCCTTGAGCTGTTTGTAGAACGCCACGTTTGAGCCACCGACGATGGTGGACAGTACGATGTCGGGCTTGGCGGCCTTGATTTTGTTGATCACCGAGGAGAACTCGATGTTGCCCAGGGGCAGGTAATCCTCACCGACGATGGATCCGCCCTGCTTGGTCACCGACGCCCGTGCCAGCTTGTTGGTGGTGCGCGGCCAGATGTAGTCCGAGCCCACGAGGTAGACGGTCTTGCCTTTGTTGGCCATCAACCAGCTGACGGCTGCCAGGGTTTGCTGCGACGCTTCGGCGCCGGTGTAGATGATGGCCGGGGATTTTTCCAGGCCTTCATAGAACGTCGGGTAATACAGCAACGCCTTGTTGCGTTCGAACACTGGCAACACCGCTTTACGCGACGCCGAGGTGAAGGCGCCGAACGTAGCGACAACGTGATCGTTTTCCAACAGCTTGCGCGCCTTCTCGGCGAAGGTCGGCCAATCGCTGGCACCGTCCTCGACGATCGGTTCGATGGTCTTGCCGAGCACGCCACCGCTGGCGTTGATTTCGTCGATGGCGAGTTTTTCCGCATCCACCACCGAGGCCTCACTGATGGCCATGGTGCCGGTCAGCGAGTGGATGATGCCGACCTTCACGGTCTCGGCTGCCTGCACCTGGCTGACCAGGGAAAACGGCAACAGGCTGAAGGCGCCCAGCAACAGGGCATGCTTGATCAAACGGCGTTTGTCGTTGTGCATTCACTTCTCTCCAGGAATAAAAAAAGCCCGACATCCCGGCTAAATCAATAGTCGGGAAATCAGGCTTCTTGTGCCGAATCTGGCGGGACAGCTGTGTCCGATCCAGTCGTACGCGAGGTGCTTCCCTACTTGCCAAGGGGGCGTAGGGCAAACAGCTGGCGCGATGTCTCTGGAGAGTTATAGCAAGGGCAGTGCCAATTGCGATCAGGGCGTTTTCCGGGCAGTCGAAGGGGCGTGCGAGTGACGCCTGCATCTATTGCCGCGTGTCACTGGCCTGCGCTGCTTTGGCGCGAATGCACCCTGAATGCACCAATACCGTGAGCGTGTGGGCGGCATGGATGGGCTCCACGGCAAGGATTGAAACCGGCCGGCGCCGCGGGTGCAGCTCGTCCATTGCGTGTGGCCCACTATCTGCATGAGCGACAGGCAACACCCTCGCAGGGTCCCTTGTCACACGCCCATCCTCGGCAGGTGTGGAAGGCCCCTCGCATGACTGGCCCTGACAGTGTTGTCGCGCCAGCCCCAGGCACAACCCGCCTGAGAGCAGCCATTTTGTTATACGGCGTCTCGCTCAATCATTATTTGCACAGGCCTCCAGACCCCCATCCACGAGCGGGTGTCTTTTCTCACGTTGAACAAGGTTGATAGGCATGGTTGACCAGTCGATCCGCATAGGCGGTCTGTTTTCCGATACCGGTGTCACGGCGGCTGCCGAGGGCTCGACGATGCGCGGCGCGCAGTTTGCAATTGCGCAGATCAATGCGGCAGGCGGGGTCGGTGGTCGCCCGCTGCAGTTGATCACCCGCAACCCCGATTCAACGCCTGCGCTGTACGCCATGCATATCGAATCGCTGATCCGCGAAGAACACCTGCGGTTTTTCTTTGGTTGCTACACCTCGGCTGCACGCAAGGCGGCACTGCCGATTGTCGAGCGCTACGACGCCCTGTTGCTGTACCCGGTGTATTACGAAGGTTTCGAGTATTCGCGCAACATTATCTACACCGGCGCCACACCGAATCACAATGCCTTGCCCCTGGGCAATTACATGCTCGACAACTTCGGCAATCGCGTGTTGATGATCGGTTCCGAGTACGTCTACCCGTACGAAACCAATCGCTTGATGAGCGACCTGTTGTACGAGCGTGGCGGTACCAAGCTGGGCGAGTATTACCTGCCGCTGAAAAACGCACGTCCGGAAGATTTTGCCAAACTGATGGTCAAGGCCAGGGAGCTCAAGCCCTCGTTTATTTTCTCGACGGTCGTCGGCGAAACCATGGGGCATTTGTACCAGGCCTACGCCGACGCAGGCTTTGACCCCTCGGTGATGCCGATTGCCAGCCTGACGACCAGCGAAACCGACATCCAGCAAATGGGGGTTCACCTGGGCACTGGGCATATCTCGGCGGCTACGTATTTTCAGTCGGTGGACACGCCGACCAACCGCCAATGCATCGCCCAATACCGCGAGTTGTTTGGTCAACACCAGGTCACTGACCGTTGCTGGGAGGCGGCGTACTTTCAGGTGCACTTGCTGGCCAAGGCGATCATTCGAGCTGGCAGCACGCAAGTGGAGGATGTGCTGCAGGCCATGCGCGGGCTGGAATTCGAAGCGCCACAAGGACGCATTCGGGTCGATGCCAACAATCACCACACGTACCTGTTTTCGCGGATTGGCCGGGCCAACGTCGAGGGCCAATTCGACATCCTTTACGAAAGCCAGAGTGCACTCAAGCCTGATCCTTATGCCATTGCACCCAATTTCAATGAATGGTCCGGCTCGGTGGGGAGACGTCCATGACCTTGCGCGCCGCCAAGAAACGCCTGCGCAACGACAGCGCGACAGGCATCAAGGACCTGCGCGATGTCAGCGTATTGGTGATCCACCCGGATGACGAGGATGGACGCAACCTGATCGAGCAGTTGCAGCGCATCGGTTGTCAGGTGCGTGTGCAATGGCCGATTCCGGAGCGCTTGAGCGCCGAGGCGGACGTGATCGTATTGGCGGTGTCGCCGGAAAGCCTGTCGACCAACACGCCATGGCTGCTGCACGCCAGCACGCCGCCGATCATTCCGGTGATTGCCTATGAGAACCCGATCATCGTCGAGGCATTGGTGCAACTGAACGCTTGCGCTGTCATCCCTTCGCCCGTGAAGTCGTTCGGTTTGCTGACCGCTTTGGCGATCACCCTGAGTCAGTCACGCAAGGCCCGCGAACGGGAACGGCACGTCAAGCGCCTGGAAGGGCGCATGGCGGTCATGCGCACCGTGCAGCAGGCGAAAATAATCCTTATCGAAACCAAGGGCATGTCGGAGACCGATGCCTACAACGCCTTGCGAGATCAAGCCATGGCCAAACGCGAACCGGTGGAAAAAATCGCCGAAGCGCTGGTCAAGGCCCATGAGTTGTTCCGACAAGCCTGTTCCTGAACAGCCTTTGAGCATCGAGCTTGTGAGGGCTTGATCCTCTTCTGCGTGGACGTTTGCCATACGCCTCCCTTGGCAGGTATGGATCACCGCGTGGCGACCGGCGTGGACAATGGAGTCCTCCGGAGCGAGCCGTAACCTGTGCAGTGGGCACGGGTGGCGCGCGTCAATGATCGCCCGAGATTGGGTGGTTCTTAACGTCATTTGGAGAACACCATGTCCGTAAAACGCCCCAGCAAAACCGACTTTCTGATTGCCGCCGAAGACCACGGTTATCACCTGACAGATAGCCAGATGGAGGCCTTCCTCAACCTGGCCGATGAAACGTTGAATTCCTACGAAGCCATCGATGCGCTCTACGCTGCCAACGTCGCGCAGCAACCGCCTGAACGCGAATACAACAAAGCCGCCGAGGCAGACAACCTGCACGGCGCCTGGTACGTGAAAACCCGAATCGTCGGCGCGGCGCAAGGCCCGTTGGCCGGCAAGACGGTGGTCATCAAGGACAATGTGTCGGTGGCTGGCGTGCCCATGGCTAACGGCTCATTGAGCCTGGACGGTTATATCCCGTCCGAAGACGCCACTGTGGTCAAACGCTTGCTGGCGGCCGGGGCCACGGTGGTGGGCAAGTCGGTGTGTGAAGACTTGTGTTTTTCCGGGGCAAGTTTTACCTCCGCCAGCGGCCCGGTTAAAAACCCCTGGGACCTGACGCGCAACGCAGGCGGTTCGTCCAGCGGCAGTGCGGTGCTGGTGGCGCTTGGCCAAGTCGACATGGCCATCGGCGGCGATCAGGGCGGTTCTATCCGGATGCCGTCGGCCTGGAGCGGCATCGTCGGGCACAAGCCGACTTACGGCCTGGTGCCTTACACCGGCGCTTTTCCGATTGAGCGGACCATCGACCATGTGGGCCCGATGGCCAATAACGTACGCGATGTGGCAGCGATGCTCGATGTCATTGCGGGGGCCGATGGGCTTGATTCCCGGCAGAAAAATCCGCCAGCGGTCAACTGCCTCGCGACGCTGGAGCAGGGCGTGGCCGGCTTGAAAATCGGCTTGCTGCGAGAAGGTTTTGCGATCCCGGGAATGTCCGAGCCGCAGGTGGATGCCCTGGTCAAGGCGGCGGTTGCCCAGCTTGAAAGCCTGGGCGCCAGCGTCGGCGAAGCAAGCGCGCCGTGGCACACGGGCGTGGCGTTGGATCTGTGGAACGTGATTGCCACTGACGGCGCGGCGTATCAGATGTTGCAGGGCAATGGTTACGGCATGAACGTCGACGGTTATTACGACCCGGGCATCATGAGTTACTTCGGCGAAAAACGCCGCGAACACGCCGATGCGTTGTCCAGTAGCGTGCGAGCGGTTGCGTTGACCGGTCACTACAGCCTGAAAAACCTGCATGGCGCCTACTACGCCAAGGCGCGGATGCTGGTACCGGAGCTGACGCGCCAGTACGACGAGGCATTCAAGGATTTTGACGTGTTGGTGATGCCCACCATGCCCTTCGTAGCCACGCCGTTGACCGCCGCGGACGCACCCGTGGAGGAGTACGTGCACAGTGCACTGGACATGCTTGCCAATACCGCGCCGTTTGACCTCACGGGGCACCCCGCGACATCGATCCCGGCGGGGCTTGCGGACGGCTTGCCGGTCGCCATGATGATCGTTGCTCCGCGCTTCCAGGACGCCCTCGCACTGCGCGTTGCCCAGGCCTACGAACACGCCCGCGGCGTATTCCCTAAACCCCCGGCGCTGTAAACCGATGGCCTGCCCAGGCGCTGGCGAATACGTTCGCTGGCGACTGGGCCTGGAATGGCCAGCGCGCAACGCCTGCTGGCAGAAGGCTGGCGTGTGCAGGGGCTGAGTCGCCGCGCTGCCGGT
Source organism: Pseudomonas sp. 1 R 17 (assembly GCF_900067035.1). NCBI lineage: Bacteria > Pseudomonadati > Pseudomonadota > Gammaproteobacteria > Pseudomonadales > Pseudomonadaceae > Pseudomonas > Pseudomonas sp. 1 R 17. Next base: position 58,974 of record NZ_FKLB01000050.1, on the reverse strand, counting down.
ATCGACCATCCGCGCTTTCACTGGACTGAATGCGATCTGAGTGACTTGCAGGCCTTGGATCAAGCCTTGCAGCCCATCGAAACGGTGGATGCCATCGTCCACGCGGCAGGTTTCATGCGTACCGCCCCGTTGGGGCAGTTGCAGCCGCAGGATGGCCAAGCCATGTGGCAGGTTCACGTGGCGGCGGCGAGCCATTTGGTCAACACCCTGCACGCCAGGCTGCACCCCGGCGCCCGAATCGTGATGATCGGCAGCCGCACGATGCAAGGCGTCGTGAAAAGACCTGCGCGGGGTCTTTAGCCGGCTGCAAGTATTCTGTTAATCCCTGGAACCACATCACCTCGACAAAATCACCGCTGATTTTCAGATCGCCTGTACGCAACCCCGTCAGGAATTCATCCTTGCTGTCTTTAGCCGACAGAATGGCGAAGCCTCTTTCTGTGTTTCTAAACGACAGCGTGAATGCCGGCTTTTGCGTTAAACCTGCGGCGGATTTTATCTTTCCGTTCGCAACGGTGAAGTAGCGACCCACGCCATCCTCTGTTCGAATCTGAAAGACCAACGACTTGCCTTTAACAAATTTTGCGCAGCCGGGGTTTTTCTTGATGGCCCGCTGAAACAGCTTGGTCAGCGCCCACAACAAAAATTTAAACTTCAGCATGATGTGCTGGCTCCGTAAGTTGTCATTCGCTGAGGAACGCGATGGCGTGTTTCAGAAAGCGCTCAGGGCATTGGAATTGGGCGCCGTGGCCCGCATCCGGGTACAGGAATAACTGGGCGTTCGGGATGTTCTGGGCCATGTACCAGGAGTTGACTGTTGGAATCATGACGTCATTCATGCCGTTCAGGATGAACGTTGGCTGTTTGATAGCGCGCAGATGATTGAAGAGATCATTTGGGTCCAGCTTGGGCATAAAGTGCATGTGGGCTTCGATCTGTGCCTGCACCACCTGCACAGAGCTGGGTGGATCCTGGTCGACACGCTGATGACGGCGCTCCCAGAACGCGAGCCCTGCCTGCCGCGCCGCCTCGGAGCGACCGAAAAACAGAAACAGAAAATCGTCCACTGTGGGAATGGGCCGTGGTGCGGCCTCCAGCACGCCAGGGTCTGAGTCCGGATTACCGCCACGAGGCCCGGTACCCAGCAGCATCAGTTTGCGCACGAGGTCGGGATGGCGTCGTGTCAGGTCCTGGGCGATAAAACCGCCAAGCGAGAAACCCAGCACATCGACTGTTGATAGACCGAGTGCGCGGATCACTGCGGCAGCGTCGTCGGCCATCAGCTCAATTCGGTTACGCGGCTCTCCGGAAGAAGAGGCAATGCCGCGACCGTTGTAGAGGATGACCTCGCGCCCTGCCGCCAGCCCATCCGTCATGATGGGGTCCCAATGATCCATGCCGCCACGGAAATGCTGGAGGAGGAACAGCGGAGGCGGATCTGTCTTGTCATTGCCCCAGCGGCGATAGGCAAATGTCTCGCCATCGACGTCGATATACAGGGTAGGGGCGGTTAGATGGCTATAGCTCATTTTGAAGTCCTCCAAGGGGTTGTCATCTGATGCAGCAAACCATGGCTGTTTGGGTACAGATTGCACCCGCGTGGGTTGTCCGCACCGGGCTCGATGTCTGGTTGCACTGCGACGGGTGTTGACGGAGCAATGCGACTTCGCAGTGTTACTGCTGCAACATCAAGCTACGCCAGACGATTACAGGCTGAGCCGCGTCTTCAGGTACTTTGCTGGTCGGTGACTGCGCAGGTATCGCTTCGTCACGTTGTGGCGCTTGATCCTGATGTGGGCCTGTGTGTCCTGTATCGGGTGGTGCGGCTGCGGTTGATTCAACGCACTCATTGATGTCGCACTTATCGTTATTCAACTTCATCTTTCCAGCCTTTTGCGCGCTCCTGCCTTACCCCTTGTGCCCCCAGTCGTGATCGTTCTGTAATCGACGCTGGCTCGTTTGGTGCCAGAACACAGGTAACGACACCAAGCGCGCCATTTATACGGAGTTACCTGGACCTTCCCGGATACAAGCTTCGGTCACGCAGTGAGAGGGATGCACAAATAAAACCTGGCCCGGTCAGGCACCGCCTAGTTGGTGGCAGCGCTTGATTCGGCCAGTGTCGGGTAGTCGATGTAGCCCGTCGCACCGCCGCCGTAGAGGGTGGTGGGGTCGAAGGCGGACAGCGGCGCACCGGCCTTGAGCCGCTCCACCAGATCCGGGTTGCCGATAAACGGGCGGCCAAAGGCGATGAGGTCAGCCTTGTCCTGCGCAAGCCGCGAGTTGGCCAGGTTTTGGTCGTAGCCATTGTTGGCGATGTAGGTGTTCTGGAAGCGCTGGCGCAACGCGTCGAAATCAAACGGCGCCACGTCGCGTGGCCCACCGGTCGCGCCTTCGACGACGTGCAGGTAAACGATGTCGAGCGCATTGAGTTGGTCGACGATGTAATCGAACTGAGCCTGCGGCTCACTGCTCGACACACCATTGGCGGGCGAGACCGGCGACAGGCGAATGCCCGTGCGGTCCGCGCCAATCTCGGCGACCACTGCAGCGGTCACTTCCAGCAACAGGCGCGCACGATTTTCGATCGAACCGCCGTAGGCATCGGTACGCTGGTTGGCGCCGTCCTTGATGAATTGATCGAGTAAATAGCCGTTTGCACCGTGGAGTTCCACGCCGTCGAAGCCGGCCGCAATGGCGTTTGCTGCCGCTTGGCGGAAATCGTTGACGATGCCTGGCAGTTCGTCGAGTTCGAGTGCGCGTGGCTCGGACACGTCGGCAAAGCCGTTATTGACGAAGGTCTTGGTCTGGGCACGGATGGCCGACGGCGCTACTGGGGCGGCACCGCCCGGTTGCAGGTCCACATGGGAAACCCGGCCAACGTGCCACAGCTGCACAAAAATCTTGCCGCCCTTGGCATGCACCGCTTCGGTAACCCGGCGCCAGCCGTCGATCTGCGCCTGGGTGTAAAGACCGGGTGTGTCTTGGTAACCCTGGGCCTGCGCCGAAATCTGGGTGGCCTCGGTGATCAGCAGTCCGGCCGAAGCGCGCTGGCTGTAGTAAGTGGGGGCGAACTCGCTGGGCACCAGTCCAGTGCCGGCGCGATTGCGCGTCAGGGGCGCGAGCACGATGCGGTTGGCGAGGGTCAGTGAGCCAAGGGTATAGGCAGTAAACAGATTTTGATCGGTCATGTGAGGTGTCTTCTGTGGCTGTGGCGGAAGAGGGATTTGGTTTGCCTTTATGATGGTGATCATAATCAAAGCTGTCAATTATTTTGATTGCAATCAACATCTATGTACTATGGGCGTAGGTTTTTTGTGCAAGTTCGAGGTATCGCAGGTGAAAGTGACCAAAGCGCAGGCGCAGGCAAATCGCGAGCACATCGTCGAGACGGCCTCCGTGTTGTTTCGTGAGCGGGGGTTTGACGGCGTAGGTTTGGTGGATCTCATGGGGGCCGCCGGGTTCACCCACGGAGGTTTCTACAAACATTTCGGCTCAAAGGCCGATCTGATGGCCGAGGCTGCAGCCAGCAGTCTTTCCCGGTCGCTCGCCGGCACCGAGGCGCTTGATATTCAGACGTTCATCGATATCTACGTGTCGAGGGATCACCGTGACCGGCGTGGCGAGGGCTGCACCATGGCGGCCCTGTGTGGAGACGCCGCGCGTCAGTCGGATGAGCTGAAGCGTGCATTCGCCGAAGGCATAGACCGCATGCTGCAAGCGTTGGTGCAAAAGTCTCCGACCGTCGAAGACGCTGCGCCGGGCGAGACGAGAGCGAAGATGATCGACGTACTGGCTCATGCCGTTGGCGCGATGGTGTTGTCGCGAGCGTGTCCGGATGATTCGCCGCTCGCCGATGAAATACTCGAGGTTTGCCACGCCCGGATATCGGCTTCCTTGCCGGTATCGCCAGGCAGCGAGCAATAGTCCGGGAGACCTCAAGCGCGCCTGCCGATGCGCTTCATGGGCGTGCGAGAGAGCAAGCGGTCGATCCTCGGTTGATCATCGATTTTCGCCAGCAGAGGCAGCGCCTCGGACAACAGCGCGTGGTGGCACTGGAAAACCCCGCCGCCCCGTCACGCGTTCACGTCAACAATGGTCCGCCCCTGAATTTTCCCTGCGAGCACGCGGCTGGCGATGTCAGGAACATCGCCGAGGCCAACCACCTTTGAGGTTCGGGCAAGCTTGTCCAGATCCAAGTCACTGGCAAGGCGCGACCAAGCCTGCAGCCGTATCTGCTGAGGCGCATTGACCGAATCAATGCCAGCAAGGGTGATGTTGCGCAGGATGAAGGGGAGCACAGAGGCGGGCAGATCCGCGCCTTGTGCAAGTCCGAAGGCCGCGACCACGCCACGATACCGGGTATGCGCCAGCACGTTAGCCAACGTATGGCTGCCGACCGAGTCAATGGCGCCCGCCCAGCGCTCTTCGGAAATCGGTGCGCCCGGTGCGGACAGGGTGTGGCGGTCGATGATTTCGTTCGCGCCGAGCGCGCGCAGGTAATCGGCTTCTTCAAGCCGCCCGGTCGACGCGATCACGCGATAGCCCAGTTTGGACAGCAGGGCAATCGCCACCGATCCAGAGCCGCCATTGGCGCCGGTCACCAGGATGTCGCCGCGCGCAGGCGTCAGACCGCCATGTTCCAGTGCCAGCACGGACAGCATTGCGGTGTACCCCGCTGTGCCGATGGCCATGGCATCCCGGGCCGAAAACGCTGCGGGAACCTTGACCAGCCAATCACCGCTCACCCGTGCCCTTTGGGCGAAGCCGCCGTGGTGAGTCTGGCTGAGTCCCCAGCCGTTGGCCAGCACACGGTCGCCGGCCACAATGCCGGGATAGGTCGACGACTCTACGACCCCGGCAAAGTCGATCCCCGGAATCAGCGGAAACTTGCGGATGATCGGTGACCGGCCACTGAGCGCCATCGCGTCCTTGTAGTTCACCGTTGAGTATTCGACCGCGACGGTGACGTCGCCCGGCATCAAATCCTCGTCCTCAAAGTCAACCAAGCGGGTTGAAAGGGTGTCACCGGTCTTGCTGGCGAGCAGTGCCTTGAATGTCATCGTCTTCTCCTGGTCAGGTGACCACGTGCGTTGTGCTAAATCAGTTGACCCAGTTGGAAAACCTTGGGTTCGCCTGCGACCCACCTGAGGGTAGTTGAAGGTGACGATGCCCTTGTCCTTGCGCGTCCCAGCGAGGTTTTCCTGGACCATGGCGGCAAACTCGAAGGCCAAGCCCGCCTCGACGAAAGCAGGTGGGCGCGGTCAGATGGGCGCGCAAATTTCCAGCACCCTTGTGAGGCAAGCACCTCAATGATGTCGATCATAATCTTCGTCGTCAAGATCTTTGATTGCGATTGACATCAATGAAGGCTATAGGCTTCACTGCTGGCCTATCTACACAGATCTTGAAGATGAAAGTCACTAAAGCGCAGGGGAACGCTATCGAGGCGGTCATGCGCCCAGTCGATCCCGACAACAGGGCCGATTCAATTGACGGAGCACAGCATGAAGTACACATCATTTGGAAAGACCGGTTTGCAGGTTTCACAGGTGGCGCTCGGCACGGGCAACTTCGGCACAGGCTGGGGTTATGGCGCCGATCCCGACGCCAGCAAAGCTGTGTTCAACGCTTATGCCGAAGCTGGCGGCAACTTCATCGATTCGGCTGACGTCTACCAATTCGGGCAATCCGAAGAACTGCTCGGTACCTTGCTGGAAGGGCGGCGTGAGGATTTTGTGCTCGCCACCAAGTTCAGCAGTGGCGCAGTGCAGAATGCGAACCGACTGGTCACCGGCAACAGCCGTAAGGCCATGGTGGCTTCCGTGGAGGCAAGCCTGAAACGGCTCAAAACCGATCGGATTGATATTTACTGGGCGCATCACCCGGATGGCACCACGCCCCTTGAGGAAATCGTCCGAGGCTTCGAGGACCTGGCGCGTGCCGGCAAGATCCTGTACGCGGGCCTGTCGAACTTCCCCGCCTGGCGCCTCGCCCGTGCGGTCACGTTGGCCGAACTGTCCCATGCCGTTCCGATTGCGGCTGCACAATTCGAACATAGCTTGGTGCATCGCGAGCCCGAGGCCGATTTGTTCAAGGCATCGCATGCGCTCGGTCTCGGCATCGTGACGTGGTCGCCCCTGGGGGGCGGTATGTTGACCGGAAAGTACCGGCAAGGTGAAAAGGGGCGTGCTGAAGGGTTCGCAGGGCGTGTGTTCCAGCCGGAGAACTCGGCACAGCGCACGCAGACGCTGGACGCGGTAGTCGCTATAGCGGGTGAACACGGCGTCAGCCCGGGCCAGGTTGCCATTGCTTGGGCAGGCACGCATGGTGCGGTTCCCATTATCGGCCCGCGCTCACTTGGCCAACTTACCGATAACCTTGGAGCGCTGACACTGCAGCTCTCTGCGGAGCAAATTGGTCGACTTGATAGCGTGAGTGACCTGGCGCCGTCGGCAGTAGCCAGGGTACCTGTTGCTTGGGCTGACGGCGCTCCAGAGCGTGTCGTTGCCTGACCTGTGAAGGTGCAATGCGAACGCGCGGTCAATGAGGGTTAAGCCTGGAGTCACTGCGAGGACGAAACAAGCCAAGCTGACGACGCGGGTTTCGGCTATCGGCATGTTCTCGCATCAATCTATGGCTCGTGCTGGGTACGCGGTCAAGTTATGCCGTCGATCAAAATATGCCGTTGTCCCCGACTGCACTGCTCGATCCGCGCCTCAACCTGGTACACCTCGCGCAGCATGCGTTCGGTGATCACCTCATGACTCGCGCCGCTGCCTTGGGCGGTGCCGTCGGCAATCACCAATACCTGGTCGGCAAAGCGCAACGCCTGGTTCAGGTCATGCAGGGCAATAAACACGATGACCTGCTGTTGGCGGGCCAGTGCGCCCATGAAGTTCAACACTTGCACCTGGCGATGCATGTCGAGGGCGCTGGTGGGTTCGTCCATCAGCAGGACTTCCGGTTCGCGCACCAAGGTCTGGGCGATGGACACCAGTTGCTGCTGGCCGCCGCTGAGTTCGCCGAGGTTGCGAAAGGACAAGTCGCTGATGCCAAGGGCCTCGAGCATTTCGTCCACCAGGTTCAACTCGTCATCGTGGACGGTCCATTGCGGCGACAGTTGCTTGCGGGCCAGGAGTACCGATTCGTAGACCGTCAACCGCGCACTGGCATTTAAGCCCTGGGGCATGTAGCAGATGCCCTGACGGCCCTTTTTCGAGTCCTGCAGGATCACCTGTCCAGGCCCGTCGATCAGCCCGGCCATGCGTTTGAACAAGGTGGACTTGCCCGCCGCATTGGGCCCCACCACCGCGACCACCTGGCCGCCGGTGAACGCGGCGGTGGTAACGCCACGGATGATCGTGCGCTGGCCATAGCGGGCACCCAGGTCTTGCAGCTGAATCTTCACCATGTGTTTTTCTTCCCGCTGAGGATCAGTGATATGAAGAACGGCACGCCGATCAGTGAAGTGACCACCCCGATCGGGAAGATGGCGCCGGGGATCAGGGTTTTGCTCACCACTGAACTGGCGGACAGAATCAGTGCGCCGGTCAGCAGCGAGGCCGGAAGGAAGAAGCGTTGGTCCTCGCCGATCAACATCCGCGCAATATGCGGGCCGACCAGCCCGATAAAGCCGATGGTGCCCACAAAGGCCACGGGGAACGAGGCGAGCAGGCTGACCATGATCAGCGTCTGAAAGCGCAGGCTGCGTACGTTGATCCCGAAGCTGGCGGCCTTGTCGTCCCCCAGTCGCAGTGCGGTCAGGGCCCAGGCGCGCTTGGCAAAGATCGGCAGGGTGATCACGATCACCAGGCAGATCACCCCGAGTTTGGGCCAGGTGGCTTTGGTCAGGCTGCCCATGGTCCAGAACACCACGGCCGCCACGGCTTGCTCGGTGGCGAAAAACTGCACCAGGGCCAATAACGCGTTAAACGTGAAGACCAGGGCAATACCCAATAGCACGATGGTTTCCGCGGTGACCCCGCGACGCATGCTCAGGAAGTGAATCAGCAACGCCGACAGCATGGCCATGATGAACGCGTTGACCGGCACCATGTACTGCGCCGCCAACGGAAACAGCGCCACACCAAACGCCAGCCCCATGGCTGCACCAAAACTGGCGGCGGCGGAAATGCCCAAGGTGAAGGGGCTGGCCAGCGGGTTATTGAGGATGGTCTGCATCTGCGCGCCGGCCAGTGACAACGCCGCACCCACGGCAACGGCCATCAGGGCGATCGGCAGGCGGATGTCCCACATCACCACGCGAACCTGTGCCGGCGCACTGTCCGGCGCAAACAGTGCACCGAGTACTTCATTGAAGCTGTAGCGCGCCGGCCCCAGGGCCAGGTCAAGCAGCACACTGCACAACAGCAGCAAGAGCAGGCCACCGAGGATCAGGCGTTTGCGCAGCACCAGGGCCCGGTAGGTGTCGCGTTGGATCACGGCACTCATGGCTTGAGGCTCACGAAGTAACCCGGCTCATAGGGCACCGGCAGGAATCGCTCGTGCAATTCGCGAAACGAGGCTTCAGGGTCCAGGTCGGCAAACAGTGTCGGATGAAACCACTTGGCCAACTGCTGGATGGCCACGAACTGATAAGGGCTGTTGTAGAACTGGTGCCAGATGGCATGGAACGCCTGGTCATCCTGCGCCTTGATCCCGGCATAGGCCGGGCGTTGGGTATACCAGGCCAGTTTGCGCCGGGCTTGGGCCATGTCGGCACCGGGCCCCACCCCGACCCAGTGGCCACCGGGGGCAAAGGCTTCCCAGTTGGCACTGGTGACCACCACCTGTTCCGGGTTGGCGACGATCACTTGCTCGGGATTCAGCTGGCCAAAGGTGGTGGGAATAACGCCTCTGGCGATGTTATTGCCCCCCGCCATATCGACGAACAGACCGAAGTTTTCATTGCCGAAACTCAGGCAGCAATCGTCGGTGTAGCCACCGATACGCTCGATGAACACGCTGGGGCGCGAAGGGTGTTGCGCGGTGATCACGTCGGTGACGCGGCGGATCTGCTGGTTGCGAAAGTCGATAAACGCTTCGGCACGCGCCTCTTTGCCGAACAACTGGCCGAACAGGCGCATGGTCGGTTCGGTGTTCTGCATCGGGTGGTTGCGAAAGTCGACGTACACCACTGGAATCCCCAGGGCATCGAGCTTTTCGATATAGCGGGCGTCCTCGGTCGCGTGCTGGGCCTCGATATTGAGGATGATCACGTCCGGGCGCTGGGAGATGGCCTGCTCGATATCGAAGGTGCCGTCTTCAAAGCCGCCAAAGGTGGGGATTTTGGCGATGGCGGGAAATTTACGCAGGTAAGCGCCATAGGTGTCCGGGTCGGACTGGATCAGGTCCTTGCGCCAGCCGACGATTCGCTCGATGGGGTTTTGCGTATCCAACGCGGCAACCAGGTACAACTGACGGCCTTCCCCGAGAATCACCCGCCGGACCGGCAGGTGCACCTTGACCTGGCGCCCGAGCAAATCGGTGACGGTGCTGCGTGGTGCCTGCGGCTCGGCGGCCGTCGACGGCAGAGCCCATCCCAACAAACCCGCAAGCAGCAGCCCGGCGAAGGCGTGGCTGCGTCGAACAATGGTAACCATGGTTAAAGCCTTTGCAGTGGTCGGGCCGGGTGGCGGTGCAGCTTGCCGTGCCGGGCCGAAGGTTTCAGAAATCGACCGTGGTCGACAGTAGAAGGGTGCGTGGCGAGCCTTGAGAGAACGCACCATAGGAAGCGACCCCCGACCAATACTCACGGTCGAACACGTTCTGTACCGTGGCGCGAAAGGTCGTCGGCCGCTGGGCGATGCGCGTGCTGTAGCGCACGCCCATGTCGAAGCGGGTCCAGGGGTCCAACTGCTGGGTGTTGGCCTGGTTCACATATTGGCTGCCGGTGTACAACGCCCCGCTGGTTAGCGTCATCCCCTCGACCCAGGGCACGTCCCACTCGGCCCAGAGGTTGGCTTGCACCTTCGGCACCCCCACCGGGGTGTTGCCCCGGTTGGCCGCAACCGCGCTTTTGGTCAGTTGCGCATCCAGCAGCGTCACCCCGCCGAGCAGGCGTGTGCCTTGGCCGGCCTCACCGGATACGTTCAGCTCCAGGCCGCGGTTGCGCTGTTCGCCTTGTACCGCAAAGGTGGTACCTGACAGCTCGCCACTGGGTTTGGTGATCTGGAACAGCGCGAGTGTGGACATGACCGTGCCGTAGTCGAGCTTGACCCCCACCTCATGCTGGCGTGAGACGTAGGGGGCAAAGATCTGGCCCGCGTTCGAGGCCGTGGCGGGGGCGATATCGCCTTTGCTCAAGCCTTCCAGGTAGTTGTAGTAGAACGACACATGCTCCCAGGGCCGGACAACTGCGCCGAACAGCGGCGTGGTCCTGCCGTCGTCGTAAGCCGTGGTCACCGTACCCGCCGCGTCGTAGTTGTTGGAGCGGATGGTCTGTTTGCGCAGGCCGGCCGTCACCTGCAGGCGCTGATCGAGGATCGACAAGGTGTCGGCAACGGCGACGCCGGACAATTCGGTCGCCGAGACTTTCGGCGTGGCAGGCGTAGCAATGTCGGCCTCGGGTCGTGAGACAGGGTGGTAAATGTTCGACAGGATCGGCGGGCCGGAAATAATGCCGCGCGACAACTCATCGCGATAGCGCGTCACTTGCAGCGTGGTGCTGTGGCTGATCGGCCCGGTGTCGAAACGCAGTCGGGCACCGCTGTCGACCGTGTAGCGCCGTACTTTAAATTTGTAATAGCCGGGGATCGACGAGGTGTCGCCGGCGGTGTTGATGATGGTCGGGGTCTGGTCGGAAAGGCGTGCCACGTTCGACTTCCCACCGCCGGCATGGGCAAACAGGGTCAGTGCGTCGCTCACGTCATACTCGCCACCCAGCAATGCCGACTCGTCGCGGGTCTTGGACCAGCCCCACGCCTGGCTGACGTTGGTACGCCCGTTGGCGGCGTGGGGAATCGGCACGCCGGGCGCGATCAGGAAGGGCCGTGACGCCGCGTCGAATTGCTCTTGCTGGTTGATCAGGTCCAGGCTGGTGCGCAGGCGATCGCCCTGGTAATCCAGGGCGATGGCACTGACCCCGACATCCCGCGATTGCTTGTCGATGACAGTGTCACCCTGCTGCACGCGGCCGTTGACGCGCATGCCGAATCGCCGGTCCTCGCCAAACCGCCGACTCAGGTCGATATGGGTGCCCAGTTGTCGGTCCTGGGCATAGGTGGCCGTGACGCGGGTCAGGTCCTCGTCCAGGGCGCGCTTGGGGACCACGTTGATCACGCCACCGACGGCGCTGTTGGGGGACATGCCGTAGAGGAGGGCGCCAGGGCCTTTGACCACTTCGATGCGTTCGGCGTAGTCGGTGAAGACCCGGTAATTGGAGGCCACGCCGTACACACCGTCGAACGCCAGTTCTCCGAGGTTGCCTTCGCCCACCGGAAAGCCGCGGATAAAGAATGAGTCGACGATCCCTCCCGTCTGGCCGGTGGAGCGGACCGAAGAGTCGCGCTCCAGCACGTCGCCCACGGTGGTCGCCTGCTGGTCTTTGATCAATGACGCGGTATAGGTGCTGATGCTGAACGGCGCGTCCATCACATCCGTATTGCCCAGCAGGCCGAGACGCCCGCCCTCGGCCACCTGGCCGCCCGGGTACACCGGCGGCAGGCTATCGGTGTGTTTTTGCGCCGCCTCCACCGTGGTCGCCGACAGCGTCAGCCGGCGCAGTACCAGGGTGTAGCTGCCATCGCTGCGCAACACCATCTCCAGGCCGCTGCCTTCGAGCAAACGCGTGACGGCTTCCTGCGTGGAGTAGGTGCCGTTCAGTTCGGGGCTGATCAGGCCCTCCGTGATCGACGGCTGGAACGACAGAGCAATACCGGCGTCCACGGCAAAGCTTGAGAGCGTCGCGCCGAGCGGGCCGGGGGCAATGTGGTAGGCCTGCACAGCGACTGAGTCCAATTGGGCCGGTGCATCCGCCAACGCCACCGGGCACATGGCTCCGGCCAGCAGCAGGCTGAGCACAACGCCGTGCACCATCGGTTTGAGCGGACGAGCCGGACGCAGGGGCCGTGCTACGAGCATGAAAGGATGACCCATGGACGAGAGGAAAAGGCTGTTCCTGTCTTTGCCAGTCGAGATCGAAAAAAGTATCACCCCGGCCGCCGTTTATTTTTGCGTGAGAGTCAGGCGGGCGACAGGGTGACCCAGTAACCGCGCAAATGACTGTTCGCCAGCACGGGATAAGTGTGCACCAGCATGCTCAAGGTGCGATCGGTATCACTGATCGGAAAGGCCCCGGAAATGCGCAAGTCGGCGATGGCCGGATCACAGCGCAGGAAACCTCGGCGGTAGCGCGTCAGTTCCGCGACGAAATCCGCCAGGCGCATCTTGTCGGCCATCAACATGCCTTGGGTCCATGAACCGATGTAGCGATCGGTCGGCGCCAGGTCACCAAAGGTCTGTGAGGAGAAGTCGGTGCGCTGCCCTGCATTGACGATCAGCGGCGGGGTCTGGCGGTTATCGGCCAATATCACCCGCACCGCGCCGTCGATGACCGCAAGATGGGTGCGGGGGCTGACTTCACGCACGGTAAACCGTGTGCCCAGCGCCTGCATGCTTCCCTGGCGGGTGCTGATCAGGAACGGCCGGGGCAGGGGGGCGGTGTCCACGGCGGTCTGCACCAGGATTTCGCCCTCGCGCAGGTGAATAAGCCGTTGACGGTCGTCGAATACGACGTCGATGGCGGTGGCGGTGTTCAGGGTGATGCGTGAGCCATCGGCCAGGGTCAGTTCGCGGCGTTGGCCAACGTCGGTGCGATAGTCCGCTGACCATTGCTGCGATTGCGCCAGCTTCCAGCTCCCCCAACCCGCGGGCGCCAGCGCCAGCAGGATCGCCAGCTTGCCCAGTGCTGCACGACGTTCAGGGCTGTCTGGCCGGTCCAGCGCCGACATCGCCAGGGCGGGCGGCAGGCCGCCGAACTTGCTCTGCAGCAATTGCGCACGGGACCAGGCGCGATCCCGCTCCGGGCTGCTGACCTTCCAGCGCTCCCATTCGGCGCGCTCGTGCTCGCTCAGTTCGCGTTCGCTCAAGCGCATCAGCCACTCGGCGGCTTCTTCGAGTACCTGCGGGTCCAGCGGCGGCTCCTTGCGCAGACCGAGCATTCACTCCACCAGCATCAGGCACTGTACGAAGGCCTGTTTCATGTAGCGCTTGACGGTGATCAGCGATACACCCAGTTGCTCGGCGATGTCGTCGTACTTGAGGCCGTTGATCTGCGACAGCAGGAAGGCGCGCTTGACCAGGGGCGCCAGGGTATCGAGCATGGCGTCGATTTCGTGCAGGGTTTCCAGCACCATGAAGTGCGCCTCGGGCGACGGCGCTTCGTGGGTGGGCACGTTCGCCAGCGCATCCAGGTAGGCGCGTTCCAGTGCCTTGCGCTGGTACCAGTTGACCAGGATGCCCTTGGCCACGCAGCTCAGGTACGCCCGTGGCTGGTCAATCACCGTGACTTGTGAGGCGAGGATCCGGGTGAAGGTGTCCTGCGCCAGATCCGCCGCATCCATGGCGTTACCCAGTTTTCTCTTCAGCGTGGCATACAGCCAGCCGTGATGCCCGCTGTACAGGGCCTCGATGGCGCGCAGGTGATTGAGATGATTTGCGGAAGAGATTTCGCTCATGGCGGCAGATTTGTTTGTAATTGAGAAGTATTCCCAATGCTAGTTGACAAACCAGCTTGAGCGCAAGCGCCATCGTGTCCCGTGATCAGGCGTGTGACAGGCGTATCAAGGCGTCAATCAGCAAATCGATTTCAGCTTCGGTGTTGTAAGCGTGAACCGATGCACGGCTGACCTCAAGCAAGCCCCGCTGCTGCATGTCGAGCAGGGTCGAGCCTGCTGTCGAAGTGCTCACGTTGATGCGTTTGGGTTGCGCTGCGAGCCACTGCTGCACCTGTGGGGCGCTGTGGTGGCGATGACTGAAGGTGACGATGCCGGACTTTACAGGGCCCAGGTCCTGCGAGGTGATACCCGCCACGTCGGTCAGTCGATGGCGTAAGTAACCCGCCAGGTGCTGGATGCGCTGCCATATCGGTTCGATACCCTGCGCCAACGCATACTCCGCTGCGGCCCCCAGGCCCAGCTTGGCCGCAACATTGCATTCCCAATTTTCAAAACGTCGCGCATCCGCACGAATTTCAAAGCTGTCTGCCGTGAGCAAGGACGCCGCATGCAGGTCCAGAAAAACCGGCTCCAGGCGTTGGCACAGGGATTGTTCTACGTACAGGAACCCCACGCCCCTCGGCCCGCGCAGGTATTTTCGACTGGTGGCGGCGAGCATATGGCAGCCGATCTTTTGCACATCGATCGGCACCTGGCCCACTCCCTGGCAAGCGTCCAGCAGGAACAACACACCCGCCGCCCGGGCGAGGGCACCGATCTGCTCGACGGGTTGCACAGGCCCGCCGTTGGTGGCGATCATCGGCAGCGATACCAGGGCGACGCGCTCGTCTTCAAGCATGGCCGCCAAGGCTGCGAGGCACACCTGGCCGTGTTCATCGTTGGGGATGATCCGGATCTCGATCCCGCGCTGCTGCCTCAATTGCAGGTATGGGATGTAGTTGCCGGCGTATTCGGTCATGGAGGTCAGCACGGCGTCGCCGGGCTTGAGCGCCAGTGAATAGAAGGCCATGTCCCAGGCTCGGGTGGCGTTTTCGACCACTGCGATTTCAGTGGGGTGCGCATTGATCAGGCGCCCGACGGCGGTGTAGACATTGTCCAGTTCAGGCGCGCATCCGGCGGCCGCTTCATACCCGCCGAGGCGGGCTTCCTGTTGCAGGTGCCCGGTCATGACCTGGACCACCGGCTCAGGCATCAGCGCCGCACCGGCATTATTGAAATGGATCAGATGCTCGACACCCGGTGTGTCGGCACGCAGTTGTTCAATGTTCAAACCCTCACTCCTTGTTCAGTCGCTGCCTGCAACGCCATTGGACGGCGCGGACACCGACCAGTACCGCAGCGCGACCATGGGAATCAGCGCCACTGCATAGGCCAGGCACACGAAAAGATAGGTGTATTGCAGGCCGTAGACCTGGCTCAGCAAGCCACCGATGGAGATGCCGGCAATCGAGGCGAACTGCGCAGTGCTTTGGGCAATACCCAGTACGTAGCCTTGTCGCGAGCTGTCGGCGGTTTTCGAGACCAACGCCATCAGCACGGGGGTGGTCGCCCCCAACAGCACCCCCCAAATGAAGTAGGCGACGATAAATACCACGGCGCTGCGCGTTACGCCCGCCACGGCGGTCAGGGCGATGCAGCCCATGACGACATATGTGATGCGTTGCAGGGTTTCTGCCTGGGAACGATGCTCGAAGTAGCGCGACCATGCCGTTGCCGACAGGATGAAGCCCAGCGCCAGCAACCCGTAGCACAAGCCGACGACGGAGTTGTTGACCTCGAACGTCGAGCTCACATACAGCGAGAACGAGGTCTGCGGCAGCATGCGCGCGAGCAGCAGGATGCCCATGACGCACAGCAGCGACAGCAGCGGAGAGCTGCGCCATACGCTGTCGGTGCCTGCGACCGGCGTGCGGGTGGCCACCGTCGGCTTTTTTGGTACGGGAGGCACATCCGGCAAGGTCACGGCGGCGATGACGGTACAGAGTGCACAGAGCACCGAGGCGACGATGTTGATCCAGAAAAACGTCGCGTAATCGAGGATCAGGCCGCCTACGACCGCACCGAGCAGTGAGCCGACATTGGTCGATATCTGCAGGATCGCGAATAACCGCGCCCGCCGCGACGGCGCTTCGATACTGACCCCGTAAGCCTGCGCCGGGGCTATATAGCCGGCAAAGGCGCCCTGCAGAAAACGCAGGACCAGGATGACCCAGATGTCACTGAAAAAGGCCAGCCCGAGCTGGGTCAGGGACAACCCCGCGAGTGCGCGGATCATCATCAGCTTGTGGCCGTAGCGATCGCCGATACGGCCCCAGAATGCACTGGTCAGCATGATGCCCAGCATCGGCCCGACGTACACGGCGATGCTGGCGAAGCTGA
Source organism: Pseudomonas sp. 1 R 17 (assembly GCF_900067035.1). NCBI lineage: Bacteria > Pseudomonadati > Pseudomonadota > Gammaproteobacteria > Pseudomonadales > Pseudomonadaceae > Pseudomonas > Pseudomonas sp. 1 R 17. Next base: position 42,916 of record NZ_FKLB01000050.1, on the reverse strand, counting down.
ATACCGACTCCGAGGACGCCAGCCCGCGCAGGTGCACGGGCCAGAACGGCCCGCTCATTTCCATCGCGCCCATGGAGACCAGCTGGATCGCGAACAGAAGATAAATGAGGATTCTTACACGCGAACCCTGGATGGCACCTGCTTGGGACATGAGACGGCCTCAGTGATTAAACGGCAGCTAGCGGGTTGGTCAGGGTGTGCTGCAAACGATAGTTGGAATACTGCATCAAATGCATGCGCAGTAACGAACGGGTAGGCCATGGATCCTCGACAAAGGCCTGGCGCTCGACCTCCCACACCTGCGGCGAGACCCGCTCGCGCACGGCGGCAAAGGCGTTTTCGGTTTCCTCGCGCAATATTGCCCACAAACGTGTGTTGTCCATGCCGTACTCCTTGGTCAGCCACAGGGCCATTTCATGCAAGTGGGTGAGGAACGCGGCGTCCAGTACAAACATGCGCACCGGCTCGATATCGCCGCTAAATACCGTAGGCAGAATGCCAGGCTGCACATGCGGCTGTAACGTATAACCGCGTTCTTCCAGCAGGGGGGCGTAGGTTCTGCCATCGCCAAAATCGCGGATCAGCAGGCTGCGCGGCACGCCATCGGGTGAGAACAGCACCATGGTGTTCTGCTGGTGCGCTTCGAGCCCGATACCGTACAGCAGATAGATTGCCACCACGGGGTGGGTGACGACCTTGGCATAGTGGCGAAACCACTGTTCTACGCTGGCGGCGTCGGCACGCACCCCGTCGCGTTCGATCAGGTCGGTAAACAGCGGCCGACCGCTGCCCGGTAAACGGGTGAACAACGAAGCCACCGTGATCGGCAGACGCTCATCGCTGCGTTCGAACGCTTGCCGGCTGGCACGAAACACCACGGACAGGTGTTTTCCCGGTACGTCGTCCTGGGTGATTGCGTGGCGGTAGCGCACGCCGATTTCTTCCGGGAAGATTTCCAGTTGCTGGTCGAAACCGTTTTCGGCTTCCAGGATTTGCGTGATCACTGTGCTGATGCGCGGCCCCATATGGATCGACTTGGCTTGCAGGCTGCGCAACTCGCTGGTCATCCACAACGCGATGGGCAATTTGATCAGCGGTGCAGCGTGGTCCAGGACCGGCATCATCGTGCGGTATGACATGGTCGGCAGCGTCTGAATATCCGGCCCCTCAGTGATCAGCAGGCCTTCTTCGATTTCCGCAGCAAACGTCTTGAGCACATAGGCCTGCAAGTGCCAGGCATGAATCGGCAGGGGCAGCCATTGCGTTTCATCCAGGCCTTTGGCGTTGAGCGCCGCTTTCCATTGCTCCCAGTGTGCCGGGAAATTGCTGGCGAACCAGGCGTGGTAGTTGGTCACGTGAGGCATGCTTTCGCTTTTGGCCATGTCGGCACGCAAGGCGGCTATCCGCAGGGGCACCTGGGCGTTGAACTCCGGAGACAGTTGCTCGACCTCAGCGTCATTCAGCCCGGGGCGGGCTTTCCAGGTCGGGTAGTAGGGGTGGCCTTCCAGCGAGCCCCACTGATCCAGCAAGATCGCGGCGTCCTTGGTGCTTGCATGCCGACGCAGGTAATCGGTGAGGCTGCTGAGGCCCTGGCGTTGAGCGGCCTGCGCCAGGCGCGCGTTCCAGTGTTGGCGGAACTGACGTGCGTGGGCGTCGTTCAGCAGGCTGTTTTCCATATCCGACTTGAGACCGGCCACACCTTCGTCGCTGGGCTCGAAGTCGAAACTGTCGCGCAGTACATCCAGCAGGTCCTGATGGCGGGTGATCACCTGGCGCACGCCTTCGGCCGTCAGTAGCACCACGTCGCCGTCATTGACCAGCGTGTCGGCCGGGCCCAGCGCAATCTCGGAGAAAAACAGCTGCGCGCCGTTCTGCTTGAGCGGGTAGGTGGCCTGCTGGCCGTCGTGGGTAAACGCCAGCGCCGAACGATCCAGGATATTTTCCGCAAACAAGCAACGAATCAGCCGGCGCAGGGCGTTCTTGCGGGAGTAGGCGATCAAGGTGTTGAGGTCATCCATATCAGCTCTCTGCTTGTTGAGTCATTCATTAAAAGGGTTATGCCGTGCGAGGCCATTGGCTCGGGAAGTAATCCAGCGCCGAGTCGCGCAGGCCTTGCATGTAGGCAACGCTCCAGTGCAGGACTTCTTCGATATAGGGCACTTTCAGTTCAAAACGCCTGGCCATTTCCACCAGCAGCACCAGGCCATAGGCGACGTCTTCGTTGAACGCACGGCTCTCACGCTCGATCACATACCCGGCGCGGTTATCACCGGCTGGCACCATGGGCGCGAGGATGTCGTTGTAGGCCTGGTTGGTGCGCAGAATGGACAACATGCTGCTCTGGTCGCGAATCTGATCGCCGTACGCCTCGACGATTTCCTGTTTCAAGGATTTGACGGACGACAGGTCGACGCCCATGCGCGCACTGATGACCGCGCACAGTTCCTGGCTTTCCTGATCCATGCGTTCCAGGAAGTAGGCGCCCAGTTCGGGGCACTCCGTCCACCAGCACAGGCGCTGGGGAAAGATCTTGCGGTGCCATTGCCCGTAGGGGCCGATCAACCCGTAGATCACCGAGCTGTGCATGATCGGGTTACCGGGCGTCAGGGTGATCTCCAGGTAGTGATCGAGCAGCGTGACGCAAGGGCCGTAGAGGCGTGTGAGGATGTCGTGCAAGTGCTGGCGCGACACCTGGGATTCGCGGGCATGGGTCGCGACATATAACTGGCTTTTGCCGCCGCCCATTTTTATCGACCTACCGGGGGTGAGGTCGAAGGCGGTATGAGGTACGTCCTTCATGCCCCAGATCACCAGGTTCGGGTGGTTTGCCAGTGTGGCCTCGGCCAGCCAGTCGAACCCGCAGAAGCCCGGAATCGCACCGATGTACACCGGTTTGCTCGTGCTCAAGTGCGGCGCGATGGCCTGCAGGGTTTTGGCACGGGCATGGGCTGGCACCGTGATGATGACGATGTCGGCGTCTTCGACGGCGGGCCTGGCCTCGGCGGTCACCCGATCCAGCCGGGCGTTCAATGTGGAGCCGTCCGGCAGCAGGGCCTGGAGCGGCACCTGCCGCGTGTGGTGGTCGACGACTTCCAGGTTGCTGGTCAGCAGCGAAACCTGGACGTCAGGCAGTTGCTTGAACAGAATGGCGTTGAGATGACCTGTTCGGCCACCGCCGCAAATGGCGACTTTCAGCGGTTTCATTCAGAGGCGCTCCTTGGTCGAAAGAGGGTCATGCGACGCTCAGTTGCAGCGGGGCGGAGCTGGACTCCTGCCAGTGGTTCTTGCCCAGCCAGGCATCCAACTGCGACGCGACGCCGGGGTCGAGCAAGTCGCGTTCCTCCAGCCACTTATCGTCGAAGACCGTGTGCAGGTATTTTTCGCCGCCATCGGCAATCGGCACTACTACATTGCCGCTCAGTACACCTTTGTGAATCAGCTCCAGGGCCTTGAAAATTGCGCCACCGGTCGAGCCGCCTACCAGCAGGGCGAGGTGGCGGGCGATATAGCGCGAGGTCTCGAAGGCTTGTGAGTCGGTGACCTGCACGCCCAGGTCGATGCAGCTGTAATCGAGCACCAGCCCCACTGTGTCCCCGGCAGGCGTGCCGGTACCGGACTGATAGTACGGATAGCCGGGATGCCCGAAAACGATGGAACCTGCGGGCTCCACCGCCACGGTCACAATGTCGGGGTTGTGCTGTTTAAGGCCTCGGGCAATCCCGGTCATCGACCCGCCGGTACCGACGCAACCGACATACGCGCCGATCACACCTTCGGCCTGAACGATGGTTTCCCGCACAAAGTCGCTGTAGCCGCCGGCGTTGGCCGCGTTGTCGGACTGGTTCATGAACACGGCCCCCGGGATCTGCTCGGCGAGTTCGGCCGCCAGGCGCTGGCGCTCTACCACCGCGACTTCATCTTCACGATAAGTTCCCGCGACAAACCGAATATCGGCGCCCAGTGCCTTCATCACCGCGATCTTGTCCTGCGCCGCGTGATGGTCGACCACGGCGATAAATTGCAGGCCGAATTCGACGGCGGCCATGGCCAGGCCGATGCCGGTATTGCCCGACGACGACTCAACCACCACGCCACCTGGTTTCAAGCGTCCGGACTTGAGCGCGGCGAGTACCATGTTGCGCGCCATGCGGTCCTTGATACTGCCGCCGGGATTGTTTTTCTCTATCTTTAATAACAGCCGGGCATCAGTGCCCGGAATATAAATACCCAACATAGGCGTATTGCCGATCAGCTCGGAAACTTTAGTCAGTATCATATGAAGTACTTCCTTTAGTCGTCAGGTGAAAACGCGTAGTTACCGTACGTGCAACAGGTCGCCACCATTCGCCGGGGCAGGGGGTGACGATGGAACTCATTCTCCAGTAAGTCCATTTGATAGCCGGCGGTGTTGGCATAAATTAATAAGTCGCCGGCCTTGGGGGAAGTCGTGAAGTTGATCAGGCGGTGGGTGATGACGTCATCATCCAGGCAACTATGCCCGGCAATATAGGCTTGCATTGGTGTGGCGGATGTTGGCGCTGAGCTGATTAAAATCGGGTCGACCAGATATTCCGACGCGAACCATGTTTCGCAGGCACTGAAGCTGCTGCCTTCGACAAATAACACCGTTTTGTTATTGGCCAGTTTTTTGCTGCGTGTAATGCGAAATACCGAAATTGCCGCTTGGTCCACCAGACTTCGGCCCGGCTCCAATGCCAGGGTTATGCTGTTGGCTTTCAAGTACTGGGCAATGTTTTGTCGCGGCGAGAAGGCACTTTCCAGAAACAACGTTAACCATTGGCTCGCCGTCAAGTTGCTGCCGTAAGGGTAATAAGACTTGGGTACTGACTGGTTGTAATAGTGATTGGGCGTATTGTCGTTTTGTAGAAAGCGCTCGTAGGCGTGTGGCTCGACATAGCGGATGGGCAAACCTCCGCCGATATCGATCATGGTCGGAGCCAACCCCATCGTCCGAGCCACATCGACGAAATCGGTCACTTCACGAAAGGCCTGTGCTCGAGATTCGAACCCATAGCCACCGAGGTGGAAATGGAAACCCTCGAAGTCAAAAAATGCCCTGAGTCCGGTCAGTAAGTGCAAGCACACCAGCAGGTCCGCGGCCCCCATTCCGAAGCGGCTGGTCCCACAGGCTTTAGGCCTGTAACGCAGTAAAACCCTGGCCTTTATGGCCTCGCTGCTGGCTTCGACCAGTGTTTTCAAATGGTCGAACTCTTCCAGCGAATCCACGCAGATCAGTGCACCGGCATGGACCAGCGCCCGATGAAAATCTTCGGTTTTGGCCGGGCCGGTGGCACACAACTGAGCGGCCGGCACACCGGCGCGCAGTGCTGCTTGCATCTCGTAAATGCTGGAAACGTCGACGCCGATACCGGACGCCTTGGCCGCGCCGAGTAAACATTGTGACTTGTTGGCTTTGGCGCCATAGAAGATCGCATGTCGGACTTCATGCTGTTCCAGCACGGATTGCAATGCGCCGGTGTTCAGTGCAAAGGCGTGTGGCCATACAAGATTCAGGGGGGAGCCGTGTTGCGCAACGAGTTCAAGCAGTTTGTCGGGTTGGCTATGTAACAGCTGTGCGATACATGCGTCCAATAATGGATTAAGCATTTTCGAAAGATGAACTTCAGTGCGCGCTTCATTGAGGCGCGTTATTGCAATAGACATAACTATCCCCTGGCGCTTATAGCGTCGTCATTCATATTTAAATCTCTGGAAGAGATCGATGAATGTGGTCTTGTCGTTCGTCGTGTTTTTAACGCTTATGCGTTTGGCGGTGGATGCCACACGAATCCTGCAGGCGAAACTGTGGCTTTGATGGTAATAACCGGTTCATAAAACAATTGCATAAGAACCCCATTCCATAAGGTTTATACGGGTGTAGCTATCGGCCACTAACTGCCGTTTTTCTTGATCTGACTCACCGCTGAGTGATGGTTAAATGATGTCGCGAGGCCATACTTTCGGTGAGCGTTAAGACTTGCCTAGGGTCATGAAAAGTTTCTCTTGGCGGCGTGAACAATATTGCTACCGAGAACGATTATCAAGTAAGGTTTTCAAATATTTCTAATTGATCCCGGCCGAACAGCGTTGCGCGAACGTGTATTTGCACGCTCTTGCGGGCGTTCGTACCAAGTTTGAAAGCGTTGTTAATTCATTGATCAATAAGGGGTTAAACGTTGATCGGCGAGGGCGCTGACAGAGGCGCAATTCAGCCGCCCCGAGGCCCCTGAAAATTTTGCAAAAACCACGACTGATGCACGCCAAGGAGAACTGCTATGAACACTGATCGTCCGATCACGACTGCCCTGCTTCCCATCAGCTACCTGTTCGTTCCGGGGAACCGTCCGGAGCGCTTTGCCAAAGCGGCTGAGGCCGGAGCGGATGCAATCATCCTGGACCTTGAGGATGCGGTTCATCCCGATAGCAAAGCCGCTGCTCGAGCTGCCATCTGGACGTGGCAGGAGAGTGCGCCAAGTGTGGCGTGCCAGCGGTTTATCCGGCTCAACAGCGTCGGCAGCGCGTTGTTCCGCCAGGACCTGACGTGGTTGGGCGACATGCGTTACCCCGAGCGTTGCACCGGGGTATTCCTGCCCAAGGCCGAGGCGCCGCAAGCGTTGGCGCGGGTGGTCGAGCAGTTGCTGGCGTGGCAACCCCAATTGCACGTTGTCGCGATCATCGAGACGGCCAGAGGCTTGCAGCAGGTGGAGGCGATTGCTGCGGTTCCCGGCCTGTCACGCCTGGCCTTTGGCTCGCTGGATTTTTCCCTGGATATCAATTGCGGCCAGGTGCCTGAGGCGTTTGTGTACGCACGCAACCGCATCGTGCTGGCCTCTCGCACTGCAGGTTTGCCGGCGCCGATCGACGGAGTCACACCGGCGATCAACGACCTGGCGGTGGTCGCCCAGGACTCGCTCTACGCTCGCTCCCTCGGGTTCGGGGCCAAGCTGTGCATCCATCCCGCGCAGTTGGCGACGGTGCAGCGCGCATTTCTACCCGATGCGCAGCAATTGGCCTGGGCGGGTCGGGTGATGAGTGCCGTGGCCGGGGGCAGCCATGCGGTGCAAGTTGACGGCGAAATGGTCGACCTGCCGCTGATCGAACAGGCGCAACGCCTGTTGGACATGGCCCGCCGACACGCAGCGGTCGCTAAGACCGGAGCTTGCTGAACATGCTGCCAGGACAGGAAGGGGCCATTGCGCAGACCTATCAGATTGCGCTGCGACCGGTGTGCGAAGTGCTGCAATCGGAACAGGTGGACCCGGCGAATGTGCAGTGGCTATGCGACTCGATTATCCGCGCAGGGCATTGGCTGGAACCGATCATTGTCGAGCGCTCGCAAGGCATCGTGATGGACGGTAACCATCGCCTGAATGCAGCGTTGCAGTTGGGTCTGTGTCGGGTGCCGTGCATCCAGCTCGACTACGCGGACCCACGGGTGTGCGTACGGCACTGGCACACGGGGCACGCGTTCGAGGTCGCGCGGATTTTCAACACCATCGCCCGCGGCGAGATCTTTCCGTACAAGACCACACGGCATGTGTTTGATCCGGCGCTACCGGTCATCGCGATCCCGCTGGATCGCCTGTACGAGTGAGCCGTGCAAAAAAATCAGGTGGGTGGGTGATACTTTTTCGCACGTCGACTGGCATTAGGAGTGATTCCCATTTTCTCTCGTTGAAAGGATCCTCTCGTCATGCCTGTTGCCAGTCGGCCCTGCGGTGAACGCGCGTTAACCCTCGCTATTCGAACCGCCCTGTTGAATTTCGTCATGGTCGCAGCGGGCGCCAATGCCTGGGCTGAGACACCAACGCCTGCCGCCACGGATGACAGCACGCCCAGCCTGACCCTCGACACCACCACGATCGACGGCCGCTACAACGGCCCGACGGCGTTGCCCGAAGTCCTCCCCGGTGGACAGGTGGCGCGCGGCGCGCGGCTGGGCATGATGGGCAACAAAGACGTGATGGACACGCCGTTCAGCGTCACCAGCTACACCGCCAAAACCCTCGCCGACCTGCAAACCGTTACCGTTGCCGATGCCCTGGAACGCGACCCCTCGGTGCGCTCGACCGGCCAGACCGGCGGTATCGTCGATTCGTTTTTCATTCGCGGTTTCGCCATCGGCGAAGGCAACCTGGGTGAGCTGGCCTACGACGGTGTGTATGGCGTAGCCCCCAATTACCGGGTCTTTACCGAGTATGCCGAGCGTGTCGAAGTGCTCAAGGGACCGGGTGCCTTGATGTATGGCATCTCGCCCAACAGTGGCGTGGGTGGGGTCATCAACATCGTTCCCAAACGGCCGCTGGAGGAAGACCTGACCCGGTTCACCGGTAGCTACGCGTCAGATTCCCAGGCGGGCGGGCACCTGGATATCAGTCGGCGTTTTGGTGAGGAAAACCAGTTCGGCGTGCGCTTTAACGGCAGCCTGCAGGGCGGCGACACGGCGGTGAACGACCAGCATCGCGACGTAGGGATCGGTGCGATTGCCCTGGATTATCGTGGCGAGCGGCTGCGCCTGAACCTGGACTACATCAGCCAGAAAGAAAGCTTCGACGGTGCCTCACGCCCGTTCACCATCGCGCCGGGCGTTGACGTGCCATCCGCCCCCAATGGCCGCACCAGTCTGCCGCAAAAGTGGGGTTGGTCGGATACCAAGGAACAGTCCGCATTGCTCGGCGGTGAATATGATCTGAGCGACAACCTCACGGTGTTCGCCCATGCAGGGGGCGGCAAGTCGGATGTGAAACGCATGTCCGACCAAGTGCCGCGCATCCTCAATGACGCGGGTGACACCAGCAACGTCCCGGGCTATTACAAGTTCAACGTCGACCGTTCTACCGCCGATGTGGGGATGCGCGGGCTCTTCGCCACCGGGCCGGTAACCCATACCACCACGCTGATGGCGACCCGTTACCAGGATGAGCTGTCGCGGGGCATCAACAACGGCACCACAATCCTCTCCAATATCTACCACCCGGTGGACACGCCCAAGCAATACATCAACACGCCCAAGGTGCTGCGAATCTCCGAGTCGGAGTTGTCCGGCGTGGCGTTGACCGACACCTTGGGGATGCTGGATGACCGTTTCCAACTGACCCTGGGCGTACGCCGGCAGTTTATCGAGTCGCGTAACTACAATGCCGCCGGCACCGTCAGCTCGCGTTACAGCGCCAACGCCACCACGCCGTTGCTGGGTGTGGTGGTCAAGCCTTGGGAGGACGTCTCCCTCTACTACAACTACGTCGAAGGGCTGAGCAAAGGCGATGCGGCACCGGGCACGGCGAGCAACGCCGGGGAAACCTTTGCGCCGTATGAGTCCAAGCAGCACGAACTGGGGGTGAAGTATGAACACGGCACCTTCATGACCACACTGGCGCTGTTCCAGATCGAAAAACCTGCCGGCGAACTGGGCGCCAATGGCGTGTATTCGGTGCAGGCCGAACAGCGCAACCGTGGCCTGGAACTCAGCGTGTTCGGCGAAGTGGCCACCGGCACCCGTTTGATGGGGGGCGTGACCTTCCTCGATGGCGAGCTGACCCAGTCGGCGACTGCCGCTAACCAGGGCAACAAGCCGGTCGGCGTGCCCGATATCCAGGCCAACCTGTGGGCGGAATACGACACCCCCTGGCTGGAAGGTTTCACCCTCACGGGTGGTGCGATCTACACCGACAGCCAATACGTCAACCAGGCCAACACCCAGGAACTCGACGCCTGGACCCGCATTGACGCCGGTGCGCGTTACGCCACCAAGATAGAAGGGCGGCCGACGACATTCCGCGCCACGGTACAGAACGTGTTCGACCGTGAGTACTGGTCCGGCGTGGCCTCTTATGGTGCGTTTTCCCCGGGGTATCCGCGTACCTTGCAACTATCGGCGACCGTCGATTTTTGACGGGCGCCGGTATGGAGCAATCATGCACCAGCAATAAGCTTAAGCCTTGCTGGCCACCCGATCGTCACTGACCCGAATTCGCCATTGCTCAACGGTGCGCAGGGGTTTACAGCCCTTGCGCTCTTTGTTGGCGTGGCTGCTCGGCGGCGTCACGGTGTCCTGCGATCATTGCCCTTTGAGCGCGATTGCCACTGCTGCTGAAAGTGAAGTCGTGGCCCTGCCGATCAGCGTCGAAAGCTGATGGCTATCATCGAAAAGTGCGCCTTGGGATGCGTTGACATCGTAGCCAGCCAGGGCCTGTGCGAGTGGCTCCGGGAGGCCGAAATTGATTAACGCAGAGGCGTAGTCAGTTTCAGGCAAGTTCTTGTAGGGAATGTTCCTACCCGTTTGCCGAGAAACCTCGGCTGCGAGTTCCGATAACGTCCAGGCGCTGTCACCCGCCAACTCGTAGACCTTCCCCTCTTGATCGTCGCGGGTCAGCACGACGGCAGCGGCCTGGGCAAAATCTTCCCGTGTCGCCGCGGCAATCTTTCCATCACCTGCACTGCCGATAAATTCACCGGCCGATAACGCGCCAGCGATAAAGCCGGTGTAGTTCTCGGTATACCAACCATGACGCAATATCGTGAATGCCAACCCCGACGCTTTGAGCTCGGCTTCCGTTTGCCGATGCTCCTCGGCGAGGCTCAATGAAGAGGTATCCGCGTGCAGTACACTGGTATAAACGACGCGACTCACACCGGCCTGCCTTGCAGCGTTGATGACATTTCGATGCTGTGAGAGTCGCTTACCTATTTCGCTTGAGGAAATGAGTAGAAGCGTGTCGACTCCGCTGAGCGCCGCGACCAGGGTTTGCGGATTGTCATAGTCGGCAACACGTGCCTCCACGCCTAGATCACTCGCCTTGTCAGGGCTGCGCACCAGCGCGACCAGGTTGGACGCGGGTACTTTTTGCTTGAGTTGCTGGACAACGAGGCGGCCAAGTTGGCCGGTGGCTCCGGTGACGGCGATCATGAGGGGTTCCTTTTACAAAAAGTGATAGAACAGGCAGAGTAGGGCCTTAACTAACTTTTCGTAAGTACGTACCTAAAGGTAAGTAAGCATGCCGGATTCCGAGCCCTCTGGAGCAACCCGTCCCGCAACAGTGGCCAACCGACTGCGCAGCGGTGAATTATTCGACCCGGATTGTCCCTCGAGGGTCGTGCTCCAGCACGTCAGCAGCCGCTGGGGAGTATTAGTATTGGTGGCCTTGCTCGCGGGTACGCATCGCTTCAGCGATCTGCGTCGCAAGATTGGAGGCGTCAGCGAAAAGATGCTTGCGCAGACCCTCCAGTTTTTGGAACTCGATGGTTTCGTCCTGCGCAAATCCTATCCGGTCGTGCCGCCTCACGTTGAGTACAGCCTCACCCCTATGGGAACTGAAGTAGCCCGCCATGTCGAAGGCCTGGTTGACTGGATCGAAGGCAATCTGCCAAAGATTCTGGAGGAACAACGCTCTCGCCAGATTTCATAACGGGCTTGCGACCTATTGATCACTCAGGCGGGACCTTAGGCAAGAGTCCCTCCAATCCGATAGTCAGGCGGTCAGTTCCCGATTCATGGCAACAATGTCCTCGTGTGTGAAATGGCCACCGGGCGTCATGAACTTGGCCATCAGGGCATCCCGGTTTTGAGGCGCCCTCAACTTATCTGCCGCGCACAAGGCTGCCTTCAGCGCTGGCAACTTCAGTTCGGTGCAATAGGCAGGTGTACCGGGTTGCTGACGCCACGAGTCTTCAAGGCTACCCGCGGCAAGCGCGGTGAAGCCGGTGTCCTCTACAAGATCTTGCGCGATCGCTTCAGCATTGATGTCACCGCCAGCTACAGGTAAGGCTATGCGTGAGGAAGACCCGACCGGTTGGCCGTGGTCGGCAAGCGTTGCTGCGAGGACGGCATTCCATGCCTTAACCACCGGGCGGCCAATCTGCTCGCTTACCCAAACGCTTTCGGGCTTGCCGTCGTCCACTTCTTTGATCGCTCCGTCTCGTCCTGGATAGTAATTGGAGGTGTCGATGATGACGACCTTCTCGGGAAGATTGCTCAATGTTTGCCGCAGATCCGGGTACTTTGCAAAGGGGATAGAGAGGATTACGGCGTCCACGTCGCACACCGCGTCTTCTTTGGTCACCGCGTGTACACCGATTTTGTTGGCAAGGTTCTCAAGGGTATGAGGGCTCTTTGAATTTGCCAGTTTGACTTCATGGCCGCACGCCGCGAGCTTACGGGCAAGCGTTGCGCCAATGTTGCCTGCGCCGATAATTCCGATTTTCATTTCAATTGGATCCTCACCTACGAACAATAATCAAGCTATCAAGCCGTGCCGATCAATCCTGGGCGCTGCGAGATGCCATCGGGTGACCGCGATGGCAGCAGAGGCTACTCACACGGTTGACATCATTCTGCCGGTGGTTTGTATCCCGCCAGCATTTTCAGCACATCATCATGTGATCCGCTTGCTTCAGCAAACCGTAAGGGCTTGGCGCGTTCGACGACAAGTTCCCGTGGGGTCGGAGAGATTTCGAGCAGTTCGAAGACTTCATCCAAAAACGCCTCCAGGGGCATGGCGTGTTCGTCGTTTTCCTGCCCCAGTAAAGTGGTACGCACCCCCGGCGGCGCAAGCTCTATAACCTCAACCGGCGAGCTCTCCAGCTGCACTCGAAGACTTTGAGTGAACGAGTGAACTGCAGCTTTGGTTGCGCTGTAGGTAGGTGTTGCAGGCAGCGGGACAAATGCCAAGGCCGAACTGACATTCACAATCGTTGCACTGGGCTGCTTGATCAACTGGGGAGTGAACGCGTAAACCATACGAATCGTGCCAAGTAAGTTCGTGGTCACGATATCTTCGGCCGTGCTCAGGCTTTGCGGATCAGTCAGATCCTCCCAGTGCATGATCCCGGCGTTGTTTATAAGGACGTTCAGATTCGGATGGCTGGTCGCAAGCGCTGTGCAGCTGCGCTGGATGGATTGTGGATCGCAGACGTCCAGCACGACGGATTCAATCCCCGGATGCTCCGACACGATCTTGTCGAGCAGAGCCTTGCGACGTCCTGCAATGATGACGGTGTTGCCCGCCTTGTGAAGCCTGAGCGCCAGACCGAGGCCGATGCCAGAGGTGCCGCCAGTAACCAGAATCGTGTTGCCAGTGCTGTTCATAGTAAACTCCAGAAACGACGCTTAAACGGACAAGTGTCCGCTTGATAAAAATTACCGGACAATTGTCCGATTAGCAATGCAATGAAGGAAAACTTTGTCCATGACTGACGAATTGGTGATGCGTTCTGACGCCAAGAAAAACCGCGAACGGATACTGGAAGTCGCTGTGCTCGAGCTGACCAGCGATCCTGCGGTTGCGTTGAGCACGATCGCGAAGAAGGCCGGGGTGGGGCAGGGCACGTTCTATCGTCACTTCGCCACCCGAGAGAAACTGGTATTCGAGGTCTATCAATTCGAGATGCAACAGGTGGCATCGTTGGCGGAACAGCTTCTCGCGACAAAACCGCCCAAGGAGGCCCTGCGGGAATGGATGGACAGCCTCGCTGAATACGCAATGACAAAGGCAGGACTCGCTGCTGCGATTCAACAAGCTGCGTCTGTTTATGAGTTCCCAGGGAAATCGGGATACGCTCCAGTCCAGGCCGCCGCCGAGTTGCTTTTGAGGGCGAATGAAAAGGCCGGAACTATTCGTAGCGGGATTACCAACGACGATTTCTTTCTAGCCATTGCTGGCATATGGCAAATGGATGCCCAGAGTGAATGGCGCTCGCGTCTCGCCAGATTGATGAACCTGGTGATGGATGGTCTGTGCGCTGGCAGCCCCGAGAGCCTGAAGAAAAACGTGTAGCCTTTAGGGCAGCCCTATTGCCAGCAACCTGGTGGTCACTCCGCCCGCCTGTTTCAGGGGCAATTTGAATCGTGCCCTGACTTCAAGTAGGTCTTGGCCCACTCACGATAGTTATCCGAGAGCGTGTATTTTGAAAGCAGCTCAGGAAGGGAAAGCTCGCTTGCGTGTGTGCCGCTTTGTTCGCGCAGCGCCTCGTAGGTCGCTTTGATTGCGGACAAATAAGGGGCATGCCCATTGACCACGACCCGCACATTGGCGGCACTCAGTTTCTCGACATCGCTCAGGGCCGGATTGCCGTAGTTGATCAGCATGATTGGCACGCTGAGGTGTGCCGTGAGTGCTTCCAGGTGCTGGAAATCCTTAACGCCAACCAGGCAAATCGCATCTGCTCCGGCCTTCTGATAGGCCGCAGTGCGAGCGATGGAGTCTTCCAACGTGGTAGCGGCCACATTCGTTCTGGCAATGATGCTGAGCGCATCATCCGAACGGGCAAATCGTGCAGCGTAGATCTTGGCTGCGGCTTCTTGCCTTTCGATAAGCACGTTCGACTGCTCGTCGTACTTGGCCGGTAGGTGGGTGTCTCCCAGCGTCAGGGCGGCAACCCCGGCTTTCTGAAGTTCGGTCACTGTTCGCATGACATTAAGTGCGTTACCGAACCCATGATCAGCGTCGCCGATGATTGGGATTTGACTGGCCCGCCCGACTCTAGAAACCTGTTCGACGTACTCATCAAGCGTGAGCAGTGCAATGTCAGGTGCCCCGAGCACTTGAAGCGAGGCGACGGAACCACCTTGGATGGCAACCTCAAAGCCAAGGTCGGATGCCATGCGAACCGAGATAGGATCGAATACGGACGCGGCAAATTTACAGGCGGTTCCGTGAAGTAAGTCACCAAACGTCTTGCGCAATTCATGATGAGATCGCTCGATCATTTTTTCGGCTCCATCCACTTCATTCGCGGTTTTCGTTGGGATCGTCCCGCGTTGAACGAGACCTGGAAATCACGACCGGTCATGGCCATGGTTGATGCGCAAATGACCGGTAAACTGTGCTGATTACTTTTGCGGCAACAGTGCTTTGCGCACTGCTTTTTGGTGTTTCATTGCAGCAATTTCATGCTCGCAGGCTTCGACGTCAAAGGAGTTGTCCCATTTGGCAATGGCGATGGTGCCGATACCGTTGCCGATCAGGTTGGTCACGGCACGCGCTTCGTTGAGGAAGCGGTCGATGCCCAACAGCAGGACAAGGCCTACCAGCGGAATGGAGTGGATGGTCGTGAGCGTTGCCGCAAGGGTTATGAACCCGGCACCCGCCACGCCAGCGGAGCCTTTTGAGGTCAGCAGGAAGACACCCAGCAGAATCATCTGATCCATAAACGTCAGGGGCGTATTGGTTGCCTGTGCGATAAAAATCGCCGCCATGGTGAGGTAAATGCAGGTGCCATCCGCATTGAAGGCATATCCAGTGGGTAGCACCATGCCCACCACTGACTTCTTGCAGCCCAGCTTTTCAAGTTTCACCATCATTCGCGGAAGCACGGCCTCGGTTGAGCAGGTGCCAAGCGTGATGAGAATTTCATCTTTGAAATAACGCAGAAATTGCATAAGCGGCATGCCTGACCATCTAGCAACCGTCCCTAGTACGACCACGATGAAAATCAAGGTGGTGATGTAGAGCGCGACCAGCAACTGGCCGAGTGACAGCAAGGTACCAATTCCGTACTTGCCTATCGTGAACGCCATCCCGGCGCCGGCGCCAATCGGCGCCAGGCGCATAACCATTGCTACGATCTTGAACAGCCCTTGCAGAAACAAGTCGATGGTATTGATCAGCGGTTTGCTGGTTTCACCCATTTGAACGAGGGCGATGCCCATCAATACCGAAATCAAGATGACCTGAAGCATGACGCCATTCGAGAATGCGCCAATGAAGGTGCTCGGGATGATGTTGAGAAAGAAATCGATAGTCCCGCCCTGCTCACTGGCGGCTTGGCTGTACTTGGCGATAGCGCTGGCATCAAGCGTGGTAGCGTTGATATTCATCCCGGCGCCTGGCTTTACGACATTGACCACAATAAGGCCGATGACCAGCGCAATGGTTGAAAGGATTTCAAAATAGAGCAGCGCCTTCACGCCGATCCGCCCGACCTCCTTGATGCTGCCCATCTTGGCGATACCCACCACGACAGTACCGAAAATAATCGGCGCCAACAGCATTTTGATGAGTTTGATAAAGCCATCCGCAAAAGGTTGAAGCTTGGCTCCGAATTGCGGTTCAAAGTGACCGATTGCAGCGCCGATGACGATACCGATCAGCACCTGCACATACAGCTGGCTGTACCAGCGGGACTTGGACATTTCCACGGAAGCACCTCATTTTATTTTTGTGATGGGCATGTGGTTTGGCGTCAATGGATGACGCCTGAGTCTGCGGCCCCTTTAAAAGAAACCGCAGACCGAGGTTGATCAGCCTTCGCCTAACTCGCGCATGACTGCGTACAAGGCGGACTTGGCTTCGAAACCAACACCTGGAATATCCGGCAGGCCGACATAACTATTTTCCACCTTGATTCCGTCGGCGAAGCCGCCGAAAGGCTGGAACACGTCGGGGTAGGATTCGTTGCCGCCCAGGTGCAGGCCGGCTGCGATGTTCAGGGACATCTGGTGGCCACCATGGGGAACCACGCGGCGGGAAGACCAACCCATGTCTTCCATCACTTTCAGGGTGCGCATGTACTCCACCAGCCCGTAGGACAGGGCGCAGTCGAACTGGAGGAAGTCGCGATCAGGGCGCATTCCACCGTGACGCAGAAGGTTACGGGCATCCTGGTGGGAGAACAGGTTTTCCCCGGTGGCCATGGGCAGCTCATAGTGATTGGCGAGCTCAGCCTGAAGTGCGTAGTCCAGCGGGTCGCCGATCTCCTCGTACCAGAAGAGGTTGTACTGCTTGATGGCTTCCGCGTAAGCAATACCGGTCTGTAGATCGAAACGACCGTTGGCATCGACCGCCAGTCGACGACCGTCACCCACCACTTCAAGCACCGCTTCGATGCGACGAATATCCTCATCCAGCGGTACCGCCCCAATCTTCATTTTGACGACGTCGTAGCCACGATCCAGATAGCTCTGCATTTCTGCTTTGAGCTTGGTCTGGTCTTTACCTGGGTAGTAATACCCACCGGCTGCGTAGACCCAGACCTTGTCATCTGCCACGCCGTTACGGTAGCGGTCAGCCAGCAGGCGATACAGAGGTTTGCCCTCAATCTTGGCGACGGCATCCCATACAGCCATGTCGATGGTGCCAACCGCGACCGAGCGCTCGCCGTGGCCGCCTGGCTTTTCGTTGGTCATCAGGGTTTTCCAGATGGCGAACGGATCCAGGTTGTTGTTTTCATGGTCGACGAGCGTGTCAGGATCAGCTTCCGTGATACGCGCCAGGAAACGATCCCGCATCAGAGCGCCTTGGCCATAGCGGCCATTGGAGTTGAAACCGTAGCCGATGACGGGTTTGCCATCGCGAATCACATCGGTGATGACCGCGACGACCGAGCAGGTCATCTTGGAAAAATCGATATAGGCATTGGCAATTGGGGAGGCAATGGAAACTGTTTTTTCACGGATGTCTACGATACGCATGACGGGCTCCTCTTGTTGTTTGTGGCCCCACGTTATGCTTTGCGATGTCACCCGCCCAATGCTATTAATGCCGGACCCTATGCACAGGAGGCATGGCCCCTTGGAACTCGTTTGGCTTGAAGATCTTTCAGCGCTTGCGGAGTACGGCAGCTTTGTCCGTGCCGCTGAGGCACGCCATGTTACTCAGCCAGCCTTCAGTCGAAGAGTACGCTCACTGGAGAATTGGATGGGCGTCGAGTTGTTTGTGCGCACACCACAAGGCGCAACCCTTACCGAGGCCGGAAGGCAAATTTTGCCCAGTGCTCAGGAAGCGGCCCGACACTTGTACAGGATGCGCAACGAGGCTCAAGAGGTAGCAGGAATCGCCGCCAAGTCGTTGCAATTCGCGGCAACTCATTCGCTGTCGTTTACGTTTTTTCCCAAGTGGCTTCGAAGCTCAGAAAACGGTGCCCCCATTGAGGCAGTGAAACTGCACTCGGACAGCATGGCCGTCTGTGAGCAGATGCTGATACATGGTCAGGTTCAGTTCCTGCTCTGCCACCGCCATCCCGACGTTCCGCCTTTACTGGCGCCTGATCAGTTCACCAGCAAGAAGGTGGGGGAGGACGTCCTCGTTCCGCTTGCGAGTGCTTCCACTCACTTCGGCACCTCGCCCGCGGCATTGCCATACCTCGCATACACCCATGAGTCTGGACTGGGACGTATCGTCGCCCACAGGTTGCGTGGCAAGGAAGATTACCTTCACCTCAAGCCGCTTTTCAGCAGCCACCTTGCAGCGGTACTCATGTCCATGGCCCTGGAAAGCAAAGGTGTGGCGTGGCTGCCCAAGAGCCTTACCGAGCAGGAAGTTCTTGATGGGCGCTTAGTCAGAGCGCTCGACGAAAGCTGGGACATACCTCTGGAAATTCATCTGACCCGCCCGAAAGCAATCCTCAGTCAATCTGCTGAAGAGTTTTGGAGCCGGGCGGGTAGTGACCCCCAAGCTCCCACATGACGAGCGCTCAGTTACGCGCAATGCCCAAGCGGGTCTTTATCTTCATGTCGGATGACTGAGCGACGGAGGTTTTCTGGTTCCCGCGGCAGAGTTTAACCAGAGCAGCATTGCGGCGAGAGAGGCGGCGACTATCAGCGTAAGCCACATGATGACCAGCAGGGTGAAGGTGACACTGTTGTTTAACTCACGAAAAATGCCGAAGGCAAAAGCCGTGTACCAAGACACCCCCGAAACTGCACCGGAGGCGAGAAACAAGGCCGCTCTTTTGCGGGATACGCCAAAGAGCAGGGGGCGACTCAGGTCGCGTAGGGCTTCTGGCAGCACAAGCGCGTGGATGATTATTCCGTTGATGGTCAGGACGATCACCACAATGACTTTCGCCCAGAGTTTGGGGTTTTCAAACTTTTCCGGCGACTCCATCGCGTAAAGGGCAAGGAAACCAAGGCCTGAAAGCCACAGGAGGCAGAGTCCAATAGTGACCGCGTCGCTGATGAAGTGAAAGGTGCGTCCGATTTCAACCGGGAGGCTGCCCCGGCGCATCCAACGCAGGATCCAGAGGTCCAGCATCGTCGCCCCACCGAGACCGAAGCACATGCCGAGCAGGTGTATACCTATAAGGAGTGTCAGCACCTTTAGCTGTGGGAGTGGAGCCGGCAATGTAACGCTCAGCGCGAGTGTGTCGGCGAGTAAGTAGCCACTGCCGGACAGCGCAAGCAGGCCGCCTAAAATCATGAAAGACGTGCGTATCTTCATTTATTACGGCCTTGGACGAGTGTTTTTAGTTGGACGCGTGCGCAGTTTGTTTACTGGAACAGGCGGATCAAGCGGCTGCTATCTGCAGCGTTGCTGCAACCAGGAAGATACGTTTCGGGTTAAATGAGGCCAGCGACGCTAGCGTCACATCAGTAGGTTGCACGGGCGTAGACCCTGCTCAGGAAGGGACCGGTGCTTGGGCATCGATCAGGTTCCGGCTCTTGAGCTCCTCCCAAAAGGCTGCCGGGATACCGACCTTCATCGCCTGCACATTGGAAACGATCTGCCCCGGCGTGCGGGCACCCGGAATGATCGCTGACACTTGCGGATGTGCTGCCGCGAACTGCAGGGCGGCAGTATGAATGTCGATGCCATGTCGTTTGGCAACCGCCATGATTCGCGCGCGCTTTTCCACCGCTCCGGCAGGCAGATCCAAACTGAAGTTGTATCGGCTGCGTCCTCCCAGGAATCCATCGTTCAGTGGTGTTCCAACCACAACGCTGGTGCCCTTCCTGCTCAACGCCGGAAAGGTGTTGCGTAACGCATCGCTGTGCTCAAGGAGCGAATACTGGCAGGCAAGCAACACGATGTCGGGAGTCGGGTCATCACCGGCCATTGCCTGGACCACAGCATTCGGCGTATTGACGCCGAAGCCCCATGCCTTGATGAGCCCCTCATCACGCATCTTTTCAAGCTCAACCATCGCCCCTGTGCGCGCAATGCGATACGCCGCTTCCCAACCGCCTTCCAGTTCGCTGTTATCGGGCGAGATGTCATGGATAAACACGATATCGATACGCGGCAGCCCCAGCCGCTGCAGGCTGTCTTCCACGGAACGCCGTGCGCCTGCCGCGGTGTAGTCATACCGGTAGTTGAAGGGCGCGGGTGACTTCCAGATGGCATGGTCCGCGCGGGGGCCACCCGCGGCAGTCAAAACGCGTCCTACCTTGGTGGAGACCACATAGTCGTTCGGATGTTTGCCGTGCAGAAAGCGACCTACCCGATATTCACTCAAACCAAACCCGTAGAACGGCGACGTGTCGTAAAGCCTTACACCCGCGTCCCAGGCGGCCTGTAGAACCAGGCCCGCCTGCTCGTCGCTGAGCGGCGCAAAGATATTGCCAATCTGTGTCCCGCCCATGCCAAAGCGTTGAGGCGTCATGTATCGCAGGGTAGGCGAGGGTGAATTGAGGGGCAGGCCTGTGCGCACTGGCCGGCCTTCAGTACGCATCACGCTCCCGCGCTCTGTCAGTAAAGAGGGCGCTGGGGCTGCCGAACTGGCGACACTCGAGGCTGGCAGCAAAGCGGCTGCAACAGTACCCACTGCCGAGTAAGTAAGAAAATCTCGTCTGTCCATCCAACGTTCCTTTCGCGACCGAGGTTTCACGGGATCATCGAAGCCGGTATTCGTACTGGAAGTTAGAACAACGAGGGTTGGCCGGGTGACCCTAATACGCCATATTTTTTGCACAATCCTGCCGATGCGCTTGTGTTGGTCACGCACTCTCAGCAGACTCGAACATTCCGTAAACAGGGGCGCATGTAATGACGAGCGGTTCCTTCTCGCAGTTCGGTTCCAGCCATCTGCATTCTCTGGCGTTGCGCGATCCCATACAGCCCAACGAGCGTCTCCAGGCGCTCAGGCGGCTGATCGAAAAAGTCACCCGGCAGATTGGTTTGAACGAGGTCTGCAAAACATCGATTCCAGGTCTGGCCTTTTATCGAATGGCTGACCTGGGTACGCCCACTTACTGCATTTATGAGCCTTGCGTGGCCATCATTCTGCAGGGCGCGAAGGAGATCACGTTCGGTGAGGAGGCCTGTGAGTTCGGGCAGGGGGCGTTCTTCGTCACGTCGGTCGACATCCCCACACTGGCCCGTGTTACCGCTGCCAGCGAGGAAACCCCCTATTTATCCGTCGTGTTGAAGCTCAACCTTTCCATGCTCAACGAGGTGATCCAGACCTTGGAACCGCCTGCGCAGGAAATGGCTACTGAAGCGCGAGGCTTCGTATCCGGTGCGGCGTCGAGTGAGATGCTCGACGCATTCGCTCGACTCGCTACGCTGATCGAACGGCCGCTTGAAGCGGGCTTGATGTCGGATCTGATCAAGCGGGAAATATGCGTTCGGCTATTGCTAAGTAGTGCAGGGCACTGGCTGCGCAGCGTCACCCGCGACGGTTATCGAGACAAGGGCATCGTAAGAGCCATTGAATGGCTGAAACATCACTACGACAAACCGCTGCACGTGGCCGATCTCGCCGAACGATCAGGAATGGCCAGCTCTACGCTGCATCACAGTTTTCGCAAGCTGACAGGCACCAGCCCTGTTCAGTATCAAAAGGCGTTACGGCTGCAAGCCGCACGCAGCCTGATGTTGACCGATCGTGTTGACGTGAACACCGCCGCGTTGCGCGTCGGCTATGAAAGTGTTGCTCAATTCAGCCGTGAATATGCCCGGCGTTTCGGAGCCCCGCCCTCGAGAGACATCAAGCACGTACGGGAGCAGGGCGGACTGCTCGGCTAGCGACGCTTCAAAGAGGAATGTGGGTGGTCGACAAGACCTGACGCAAGCCCATGAACGATCGAATCTGGCGAACCCCAGGCAGGTAAAGCAACTGTTCCGCGTGGAGCCGGTTGAAACTGTTGCTGTCCTTGGTTCGTATCAACATGAAGTAGTCGAATTCCCCCGTCACCACATGGCACTCCATGCAGCCGGACACTTTTTGTGCGGCTGCCTCGAATGCGGCGAAGGATTCCGGTGTGGAGCGGTCCAGCACCACGCCGATCAACACCACCATCCCCGCATCCAGCGCGACATTGTCGAGCAGCGCGACTATGCCTTTGATCAGGCCGACTTGCTTGAGCCGCTCGACGCGCCTGAGGCACGCCGGTGCACTCAATTTCACCTTCTCTGCCAGCGCCACATTGGAGATGGAGGCATCTCGCTGCAGGGCCTTGAGAATGGCGCGGTCGGTTCGATCCAGCGGCTGCGGCACCGGGGCCGATACACTTGGCTTCTTGCGAGTGTTTATTGCGTTCATGACTGTTTATTCGCAATTAAAGTATGTTCGATATTTGTAGCGAGAAATTATAGTTCTTTAAGTGGTAGAAGTTTGCAACACATCTTTTTGGAAATCTTCTTAATATTGAACTCATCGAAGCCCGCCTGAAAGAACCTGGAAGGCAACCTTTGCCTTTCGGTCTGGCGCTTTGATGTCCAGTAATCAAGGAGCAGCGTCATGAACCTGAATCGTTTTAAACGTTATCCGTTGACCTTCGGTCCTTCTCCCATCACGCCCTTGAAGCGCCTCAGTGAACACCTGGGTGGCAAGGTCGAGCTGTATGCCAAACGTGAAGACTGCAACAGTGGCCTGGCCTTCGGCGGGAACAAAACGCGCAAGCTCGAATATTTGATTCCCGAAGCGCTCGAGCAAGGCTGCGATACCTTGGTTTCCATCGGCGGCATCCAGTCGAACCAGACCCGCCAGGTGGCCGCCGTTGCCGCTCACCTGGGTATGAAGTGCGTGCTGGTGCAGGAAAACTGGGTGAACTACTCCGATGCGGTATATGACCGCGTTGGCAATATCGAAATGTCTCGCATCATGGGCGCCGAGGTACGACTGGACGCCGCCGGGTTCGATATCGGCATTCGGCCCAGTTGGGAGAAGGCCATGGACGATGTGGTGGCGCGGGGTGGCAAGCCGTTCCCGATACCGGCGGGTTGTTCCGAACACCCCTACGGCGGCCTTGGGTTCGTCGGCTTTGCCGAGGAAGTGCGAGAGCAGGAAAAACAACTGGGGTTCACGTTCGACTACATCGTGGTCTGCTCTGTGACCGGCAGTACCCAGGCCGGCATGGTCGTCGGTTTCGCCGCGGACGGCCGTTCGAAGAACGTTATCGGCATTGATGCCTCGGCCAAGCCGGAGCAAACCAAGGCGCAGATCCTGCGTATCGCCCGGCACACCGCAGAGTTGGTGGAACTGGGCCGTGAGAT
This sequence comes from Pseudomonas sp. 1 R 17, assembly GCF_900067035.1. NCBI lineage: Bacteria > Pseudomonadati > Pseudomonadota > Gammaproteobacteria > Pseudomonadales > Pseudomonadaceae > Pseudomonas > Pseudomonas sp. 1 R 17. The sequence goes on along the minus strand of NZ_FKLB01000050.1, from coordinate 19,745 downwards.
CACCGAAGACGACGTGGTGCTCGATACACGTTTTGCCTACCCGGAATACGGTTTGCCCAACGAAGGCACGCTGGAAGCCATTCGTTTGTGCGGGAGCCTGGAAGGTGTGCTGACCGATCCGGTGTACGAAGGCAAATCCATGCACGGGATGATTGAAATGGTCCGCCGTGGTGAGTTTCCCGAAGGCTCCAAAGTGCTGTATGCGCACTTGGGTGGGGCGCCTGCGCTGAATGCCTACAGCTTCCTGTTTCGCAACGGCTGATTAACGCCAAAAAACCAGGGAGCTCACGAAGCGATGGGTGAGTCGGCATCAATATTGAATGTCACGACCCCATCGTCGAATCGCCACCCGGAGCACGTTGCTCCTATCCAACCGCCGGAAGTACCGCCATGCATGCGATAACGCAATCTGCAGTCTGGATCAAGGAGCCTTCGGCGGATGCCGGAGTAGTGATCGTTACCAGCGCCGCGTTGCCCCCGTACATGATCGACAAGCTGCATGTGGCGATAGATGAGTGGGACCAGGTGGCTTATCTAGCCATCAAACAGTCCGAGGCGTTGAGGCTCGACTGGTTGCAGGTCGGGTCCAGCCCGGAGCCGTCCGACGGGGCCTACGCGTGCCATGCCAGCCAACTGTTGCGCGGCGTCTCCCACGGCAGCTTTTTACTGGATGTCGAAACTGGCACGGATTGCGGCATGACGTGGCTGGGGTCCGTCTTTGGTCATCCGCTGCGCGTGGTCGAGCTTGGAGAAGTAGCCTCCTCCACTGCACAGATGGATCAACAGGTGGAGGTTGTGTTAGCGGCGACCCGAAGCCTGGCGAAAAGCGTGTTGCAGGCACGCGGCGTCATTTAACCAAGGACCTGGTCCATTCGACTGTTGGAACAATAAAGGCCTCGCTTATGAGCCGAACTGTCGACTGTCGCACCCACGCAATGAAGTGGATGCGCGAGCCTTCAAGTTGCACGCGTATCGTGGTCATCGTGTGTGGACTTGATAGCGCTCATATTGACTTGATCCATCAGGGGTTCAGCTGTTTTGACAATGTTGCGCTGATCCATGTCGATACGGTGAACACCGTGCCTGGCAAGCGCGTTGATGTGCAAGGGGTCAAGAGTGACTGTTCTTTTGTCGTGCTCGGTGAACTGGATGAGCGTTTATTGCATAGCCTTTCCATGGGTAAGCGATGCCTCTACTCCGTAGCGCCAGACGGGTCGGCCGAATGTTCGGTGATTGCAGCAGTAGAACAGGTCAAAAACTTCGCCCGAGTGAGCCATTCCCGTTACCTTGAAACGATACCCGACAGCGCCGGGAGCTGCCTGTGAACCTGTCGGGGACCACACGCAGAAAACCATGGCCTCAAACGCTGTCGCCGACCGCCAGAATGGTCGCCACCAGGGCCAGGGCGCGAGGCACCAGGGTGTCCAGTTCCAGGTATTCGCGATCAGTGTGAACCTTGCCACCCACCGGGCCGAGCCCGCACAGGGTTGGAACGCCCAGGCTGGCGGTAAAGCCGGAGTCGGCGCAACCGCCGGTGAATTCGCCTTCGACGCTGAAACCCAATGCCAGTGCTTTTTGTTGGTAGAGGTGCAGCAGTCGTTCGCTGTGGCGTGCTTCCATCGGTAGAAAGGTCGTCGCTTCCTTGAGGACGGCGCGGGTGCCGATCAGTTCTTCTTCGGCGACGATGGCCTGGATTGCGCTGAAGATCCGATCCCAGTGCTTGAGTTCGATGAAGCGCACGTCCAGCCGCGCACAGGCGCTGGGCGCGACGGTGTTGCTCGACGTACCACCGGATATCAGCCCAACGTTAGTGGTGATGCCGGCCGGGTAATCGGTCAAGGCATGCAGCTTGACGATCTTGCGTGCCAGGGCCTCGATGGCGCTGGCCCCGTCGGCATGGTTGACCCCGGCATGCGCCGCGCGGCCGCTGACTTCGATGATCAGCGTGGCCCCGCCTTTGCGTGCGCTGACCACGTTGCCGCTGGCCCGGCCGGGTTCGGTATTGAGCACGGCGCGGGCGGCACGGGCGGCGTTTTCGATATGGGGCCTGGCGCTGCCGGAGCCGATTTCTTCGTCGCCGGTGTACAGGACCTGCACCGGATAGGGCAACCGGCCGGCGCGCTTGAGTGCTTTGAGCGCGAAGCAATTGAGCACCAGGCCGCCTTTCATGTCGGCGACGCCGGGGCCATAGGCGAGGTTGGCGTCGCGGCTGTAGCCGCGAGTCGTGGTGGTGCCCTTGGGGAAGACCGTGTCGCGATGGCCCAGCAACAGCACCGGTTTTCCAGAATCGCCTGGCACTTCGGCGAGCAGCACGTCACCAAAACCCTCGACCGGGATGCGCTTGAGCAGGATGCCGTCGGCCTCCAGTTCAGCCGCGAGCAGCGCGCCCACGGCGTCGACACCCGCCTTGTCATAGCTGTTGGAATCGGTGTCGACGATGCGCCGCAGCAGCGCTTCCATGGCTGGGCGCTGGTCGGCTAGCCAGTCCAGGGCCTGTTGTGGCGTGGCGCTCATTGCGCCTGCTCCCGTAACTGATGTTCCCGGGTCAGGCGTGCCGCATCGTTGCCCAGGTCCCAGAACAGCCCGGCCATGATTTGCAGGCTTTCCTTGACCACCGGCGCCAGCAAGTGTTCGTTCGGCGCATGTTGTGAACAGGCCGGGTACGAGTGTGGCACCCACAATGTCGGCAGGCCCAGCACGTCCGCGAACACATCGTTGGGCAGCGAACCACCGAGGTTTGGCAGCAGCGCAGGTTTTTTGCCGGTGGTCTGTGCCAGGGAGCCGAGCGCCCAATCGACCCAAGGGCTCTGCGGGTCCAGCCGAGTGGCATGCATCACATCGATGCGGCTTTGCTTGACCTCGACATTGCTGAAGCCATGCGCATCCAGGTGGGTACGTACCGCCGGGATAAAGGTCGTGTAGTCGCTGTCGACCACGAAGCGGATATGGCAGTGGGCGTTAGCCTTGCCGGGAATCGCATGCACCGGGGCGTCTGGGTTGCCGGTCTTGAAGGCGATGACGTCGAGGGTGTTCCAGCCGAACACCTTTTCGCTCAGCGAAAGCGCCGGGTTACCCCAGTTGGCGTCGATGTCCGGATCGCCCGGTCCGCCACCCACGGCAATATCGGCCAGCGCCTGCCGAACCGGCTCCGGCAGTGTCTCGGGCATCAGGCCCGCCACTTTCACCCGACCGTGTTCATCGACCATGCTCGCGATGGCATTGGCCAGGATGATGCCGGGATTGGCCAGCAACCCGCCCCAGTTGCCGGAGTGGTGGGCGCCTTCACGTAAATTGACCACCAGCTCGAAGTTGAATACCCCGCGCGAGCCGAGAAAAATCGTCGGGCGTGATGCCGCCAGGCGCGGGCCGTCCGAGGCGATGAAAATATCCGCCGCAAGCTCTTTGCTGTGCGCGGCACAGAATGCGTTCAAGCCCGGCGAGCCTTCTTCTTCGCCCATTTCCAGCAGCAGCTTGACGTTGAAACCCAGTTGGCCATCGCGCGCCTTGAGCGTTTGTTCCAGCGCGGTCAGGTTGATCAGGTGCTGGCCTTTGTTATCCGCCGTGCCGCGGCCGTACCAGCGATCGCCTTCGGCAATGACGTGCCACGGCGACAGGCCTTCGCGCCATTGCGCCTCATAGCCGCGCACCACATCACCGTGGCCGTAGCTGAGCACGGTCGGCAGGTCCGGGTGTTCAATGCGCGTGGCGATCATGAAGGGGCCGCGCTCGGCCACCGGGTTGTCATAGATCTTGACGCTGAAACCCATCGCCTCGACATGTGGGGTGATGAACTCATTGAGGTAGCGATACAGCTCGGGCTGGCTGTCCGCTGCCTGGCTTTCGGTGTGCAAGGCGACGCTGCGTTGGAGCAGATTGAAAAACTCGCCATTGTCGAATTGTGCTGTGGTGTTGCTGATAGCCAGTGAACGACTCATGAGTGGACAAGCTCCAGTGTTTGGGCAGAAGTGTCGTGAAGGTGGCAACGCACGTTGCCGCCGATAAGCGGACCATTGGCCGGGTAGGCCGTTTTGCAGGGGGCGAGGCAGCTCGGGCAGCGCGGATGGAAAGCGCAGCCGGACGGCGGTGACATGGGGTTGGGGAAGGTGCCGTGCAGGCCGATCTCGGGAATGCCCAGGCGCGGATCGGGCGTGAGCACCGAATCCAGCAAGGCACGGGTATAAGGGTGACCGGGCTCCGCGAACAACGATTCGCGCGTGCGTTCTTCGACGATGCGCCCCAGGTACATCACGGCGACCCGGTCGGCGAGGTGTTCGATGACCGCCAGGTTATGGCTGATCAGCAGATAGGTCAGGCCGAATTCACGCTTGAGGTCCTGCAGCAGATTGAGAATCTGCGCCTGCACCGACACATCCAGCGCTGAGGTGGGCTCGTCGCAGATCAACACGTCAGGGCGCATGATCAGCGCCCGGGCAATCGCCACCCGCTGGCGTTGCCCGCCGGACAGCTGGCTTGGGTAGCTGTCGATCACCCGTTTGGGCAGGCCGACCACATCAAGCATCGCTTCGGTCTTCCTGCGGCGCTCGGCGGTACTGCCGATGGCATGCACGATCAGCGGCAGGGTAACGATTTCGCGCAGGGTCTTGCGTGGATTCAGCGAGGAATACGGGTCCTGGAAAATCGGCTGGATATGCCGGGACATTGCCTTGCGATCAGTCGCCGCCAGGTGTTTGCCATTGACCAACACGTCGCCGCTGGTGGGCGGCAACAGACCGAGCAGCATCTTGGCCAGGGTACTTTTGCCGCAACCGGACTCGCCCACCAGACCGAGGGTCTCGCCACGCATCAGGCGCAGGGAAACACCATCCACGGCCTTCAGGGTGGCGGCGGGTTTGAAAAAGCCCTGGTTGATCCGAAACTCACGGCGGATGTCACACAGCTCCAAAGCGATATCTTTTTTCATGACCTTGCACGCTCCTGAAGGCGAATCGGTGCCGGGGCGGCGAACAGGCAGCGCGCCATGTGCCCGTCCTGTTCGACTTCGGGGATGTTTTGCGCGCAGGCCGGGATCGCCTGACCGCAACGATTGCGGAACGCACACCCTTGCTGTTCGCCGACCAGGCTCGGCACCAGGCCTGGAATCGAACCCAGCGCCTCACCCGGTTTGGTCCGGCCAGGGATTGGAATACTCGCCAGCAGACCCCGGGTGTACGGATGCTGCGGATTCTCGAACAGTTGCAGGGCAGGGGCGGTTTCGACGATTTCCCCGGCATACATCACGGCGACCCGGTCGGCGATCCGTGCCACCAGCCCAAGGTCGTGGGTGATGAAGATCACCGCCAGGCCGAGTTCTTTCTGAATGTCGCGGATCAAGCGCAGGATCTGCGCTTGAATGGTCACGTCCAGCGCCGTGGTGGGCTCATCAGCGATGATCAGGTCCGGTTCGCACATCAACGCCATGGCGATGATCACCCGCTGGCGCAGCCCGCCGGAAAGTTGATGCGGATACTGGCGCAAGCGCTCGGTGGCATTGCTGATCCCGACCTTCTCCAGCATCTGCGCGGCGCGCGCCAGGGCCTCCTTGCGTGAGACCTTGCGATGCTGGGTCAGTACCTCGCTGAGTTGATCGCCAATGCTGTAGGCCGGGTTCAGCGAGGTCATCGGCTCCTGGAAGATCATCGCCAGGCGGTTGCCGCGCAGGTCGCACATGCGCCGCTCGCTCTGGCCGAGCATGTCGATGCCGTCCAGCGTCAGCCGGGACGCGGTGCGTTTGGCCTTGCGTGGCAACAGGTCCATCAACGCCAGCGAGGTCAGGGATTTGCCGCAGCCGGATTCCCCGACGATGCACAGCATTTCACCGCGCTCGACTTCAAAACTCAGGCCGCGTACGGCATGCAGCATGTCATCCGGCGTCGGGCTGTTGCCCATGGGGATGTCCACGCGCAGGTTTTCTACATGGAGTAGTGCCATGTTCGGTTCCCTCTATCAGTTACGGCGGTCTATCAGTTACGGCCGTCGGGCAGGATCAGATCGCGCAGGCCATCGCCGACGAGGTTGATGCCCAGCACCAGAATCATCAGGGCGACGCCGGGAATGGCGATAACCCACGGGGAAAAGAACATGTAGGGTTTGCCTTCCGCGATCATCAGGCCCCAGGACGGCGTCGGTGGCTGCACGCCAACCCCGAGGAACGAGAGGGCCGACTCCAGCAGGATCGCGTGGGCCATTTCCAGCGTCGCGACGACGATCAGTGCGCCGACCAGATTGGGCAGGATTTCACTCACCAGAATGCGCAGGGGCGAGCAGCCGAGCGCCTGGGCCGACGCCACATATTCAGCATCGCGAATCTGTTGCACCGAGGCCCTGACCACCACCGCGAAGCGATCCCATAACAGGCAGCCGAGCAGCACGATCACCACTTTCAGTGAGCCGCCCATCAACGAGGCCGAGGCCAGCGCGACCATCACCACCGGCATCGCCAGCCGGGTGGTGATCAGGTAGCTGATAAACCCATCGACCTTGCCGCCGTAGTAGCCCGCCAACAGCCCCATGAGCGTGCCGATAAAGCCGGAAATCAGCGCCGCTGCAATGCCGATGAACAGCGAAATACGTGCGCCGTAGAGCAGCCTCGACAGGTAGTCACGGCCCAGCTTGTCGGTGCCGAGCACGTATTCCCAGGTGCCGTTGGCCATCCATACCGGTGGTTTCATGCGCAGCATCACGTCTTGCGCATAAGGGTCGTAAGGTGCCAGCCACGGCGCGAACAGTGCACCTGCGAAGATAATCAGCAACAACACCGCGCCGATGGCGAAACCCCGATGACGCAAGCTCTTGCCAAGCACTCGGCTCAGGCTGCTCGGTGGTGGCAGGTAGTCATTGATCGCGAGGGTAGTGGGGGTGCTCATGTAGGCCTCCTAGCGCACGCGAATACGCGGGTCGAGCAGTGCGTTGAGCACATCGGCCAGCAACGTGAGGATGATGTAGATCACCGCAATCAACAGGACCACGGCCTGTACCACCGGAAAGTCGTCACGGGCGATGGCGTCCCAGGCAAGTTGCCCGATGCCTTGCAGGGAGAACACGGTTTCGATCACCACCGAGCCGCCGAGCATGAAACCGAACTCCACCGCCGCCAGCGCGACGACCGGAATCAGCGCGTTGCGCAGTGCATGCTTGAACAGCACGCGGGTGGGGCGCAGGCCCTTGGCGCGGGCGGTGCGGATGTAATCGGAACTGAGCACATCAAGCATGCCGGCGCGGGTCAGGCGCATGATTGCCGGCGTCGCGTAGTAGCCCAGGGCAATGGCCGGCATGACGAAGTGCAACAGGGTCGCGTTGCCGGACACCGGCAGCCACTTGAGCGTCACCGCGAACACCACGATCAGCATCAGCGCAAACCAGAAACTTGGCATCGCCTGGCCCAGCACCGCGATGCTCAAGGCCAGCCGGTCAACCCAGGTGTCGCGTTTGACTGCGGCCAGCACGCCCAGTGGAATGGCCACCAGCAAGGCGATCCCCAGCGCCATGGCACCCAGCCCCAGGGTAATCGGCAGGCGGCTGGCGACGAGGTTGTAGACCGATTCCTGAAAGAAAAACGAGTTGCCCAGGTCCAGCCGCAGCAAATCGCCCAGCCAGTTGAAGTACTGGGTCGGCAGCGGTTTGTTCAAGCCGTACTGCACGCGAATCTGTTCGATCTGTTCGCTGGTGGCTTCCGGTCCGCCAATGGCAGTGGCGAGGTCGCCGGACAGGTGCAAAAGAGAAAAGCTGATCACCGACACGGTAATGGCAACGCAAATGGCGATGCCCAGGCGGCGCAGAAGGAATCCAAGCATGGCAAGTTTCCTCATATCCAATGGATGACAAGTGTGAGGACGTGTCCGTGGCGCACGAGAGTCCGTGCGCCCGATTACGTATTACTTCCACGTGGACTCGACGAAACGCGGCAGCTCATCCGGGTACGGTGTGAACGCGAGTTCCGAGGTGTAGGCGTAGTTCATCGAGTAGTTGAACAGCGGCGCCCAGTAGGCTTGCTCGCTGATGCGCTGCAAGGCCTTGCGGTAGTTATCCTTGCGCACTTGCGGGTCGAGGGCATTGTCGGCGGTCTGCAACCAGCCCTGGACTTGTGGGTCCTTGATATTGTCGTCCGGATTGCCCTTGAACCAGGTACCGGCCGACGCCGAGGTGTCGAGGATCGAGAACGAGCCCCAGGCCTGAAACGACATGGGCACCTTGCCGCCACGTTGCTGATCGCGCAGGGCGGCGTACTTCAAGTAGCGCAGCTTGGCGTTGATGCCCACTGCGCGCAGGTTGCCGATGATGGCTTCGACGTAATCACGGTCGCGATAAGCGAAGATTTCTGTCTCGAAGCCATTTGGGTAACCGGCTTCGGCGAGCAGCGCCTTGGCCTTGGCGGGGTCATAGTCGTAGACCGTGGCCGCAGTGGTATCGCAACCGAACTGGCCGGGATAACAGGCAACCTGCAAGGGCTTGGCTTCGCCCCCCACCAATTGCGTGGCCAGCGCATTGCGGTTGATCGCATGGTTGATGGCCTGGCGCACCTTGAGGTTCTTCATCGGTGAGTTTTCAGTGGAGGTGCCCCGTGCATCAAGAATCAGGAAACCGATGCGCATGGTTTCGCCACTGGTCACGGTCAGGTTCGGCATACCCTTGAGGTCGACCGCCTGATCCGAGGTCACACGCCAGGTCCAGTCGACACCGTCGGTCATCAACTCGGCCAGACGGGTTTCTGCATCCGGGATCACGCGGAACTTGAGGTGGCTGATATGGGGCTTGCCTTGTGGGCTGTCCGGGAAGTAGTCGTTGTTGATCTCCATGGTCACGGCTTCGCCGGCCACCACCGACACGGCTTTATACGGCCCGGTGCCAATGGGCTTGCGACTGAATTCGGCCAGGCCGACCTTCTCGAAGTACTGCTTGGGAAACATCGGAACGGCGTTGGACAGGTATTCCAGTGCCGGCGGGAAAGGCTTCTTCAAATACAGGCGGACGCTGTAGTCGCCGGTTTTTTCGGCGCCCTTGATCCAGTCTACGTTTTGCACGGTAACGACTTTCGCTTCGGGCGACACCACGTAGTTGAGGGTGAACACCACATCGTCGGCGGTGAAGGCGTCGCCGTTGTGAAATTTGACGCCCTTGCGCAGCTCAAAGTCGAGGGTGGTGTCGTCGACCTGCTTCCAGCTGGTAGCCAGCATGGGTTTGTATTCGCCGCTTTTGGGATCGCGGTAGATCAGGTTGTCCCAGATCAGCCGGCCGAGAATCACGCCTTCGCGTAAATCGTTGTGATAGGGGCTGATGTTTTCAGGCTCGCTGTCGGAAGCGTAAACCAGGGTGTCGTTGGCTTTGCCGGCATGCGCCGGAAAGCTGCTGATAAGGCCCATCAGCGCGATACTGCAGGCGAAACCTTTGATGCCCATGCCGTCGTCTCCGTTGGCGAGAGTGGTTGAATCAAAGGGCAGCGAATCGCAAATGCGTAGAAGGAGGAGGAAAAGGTCGGGCGCTGTTTTTTTTGGTCTGGACACGAATGTAGGGAAGGGCTATCAATGCCGCAAGCACAATATTTCGATACTTCCTTTGCCGAAAAGGCAATCCTTGGGGGCTCCGATGCAGCTGTATGGCGTGCAGTCCACGGCACTGCGCTATTTTCTTGAAGTCGCCCGATGCGGATCGATCAGCGAGGCCTCAATGCGGCTGAATGTGGCGGCATCAGCGGTGAGCCGGCAAATTTCCAAGCTTGAGTTGGCCCTGGATGCCAGCCTGTTTGAGCGTCGCGCCCGCGGCATGGTGCTCAGCGAGGCGGGGGCGCGACTGGCGGCGTATGCGCGCAAGTCGCAGCTTGAGGCCGAGCAGGTGGTGCTGGAAATTACCGAGCTGCACGGCTTGCAACGGGGGCATGTGCATGTTGCCTGTTCGGAAGGATTTGCCCTGGAATACATGCCCAGGAGCATCAGCGGGTTCAGGCGTGAGTATCAGGGCATTCATTTTACGTTGGAGGTCTGTGCGCCCGCTGAAGCGACCGAGAAGGTTCGCTCCGGTGAAGCCGACCTGGCGATGACGTTCAGCCTGACGCCGCAAAAGGAAATCAAGGTCGAACATGTCCTGAGCGGGGCGATTTTTGCCGTGGTCTCCAATGCCCATCCCTTGGCCGGGCGGGAGTCTGTCAACCTCGCCGAGTTGCAACCCTGGCCCATTGCGTTACCCAAGGCCGACACTACGATACGGCAACTCTTCGACATCTGTTGCGGCGTCCAGGGGTTGTTGTTCGACCCGGTATTGACCACCAATTACGTTGCCGCGCTCTACAGTTTCGTCCGTGAAGAGGGAGGCATCAGCCTGGCCAGCGAAATGACCTTGCACCAACAGGTGGCGGACAAACAGTTGCAATGCTTGCCGATCCTTGATGAAGGCATGCAGGCGCGGCGCATCGAACTGCAAAGCATGGCTGGGCGCAATCTACCGGCGGCGGTTTCGGCGTTCAGGGATTTTCTGATCGCTGAGCTGGCGAAGGCGAAGCGGCTTTGAAAAGATGAGGTTATTGCAGCGGCCCCACCACTTGCCGATAGCGTTCTTCCCCCTGCGGCGTCTGGCGGGTCAGGCTGATTTCCAGGCCGATGGGATCGGCTTTACGGTTGCCGGCCAGCTGACGCCAGCCTTGGCCCGGTTCCCAGATGCGCACTTGCAGGTCGCTGACACCGGATAAGACGGCCACTGCTTTTTTGGGCGCAGGCAACGGGTATCGATCACTGGCTGCGGATGTGGCGCGGTACAGCGTGTCACCCTCCAGCCACCAGCGCACCCGTTGCAGACCGTTTTCGGGAAGGGCTGCGTTACGAATCACGTTCAGTTGAAAATCATGCTGGTCGGAGCTGCGAACGCTGATTGCGGCGAGCCCGTCGGGCTGTTCGTCATCGTTCAAGGCTGGCGTTCTCAGTTCAACGCCGGCGCGCAGGGCCAGGTCGCGGTCCAGCTGGTTGAGTGTGCGCAACAACGCTTCGGTTTGCTCGGTGCTGGCCTGCAAATGGCTGTCGGCACGGCTCACGCTGTCGAGGCCGCGCCAGGCAATCAGGCTGACAATGGCCATCAGCATGATCGCCACCATGACTTCAATGAGGGTAAAACCGTGCTGGTCTGTTTTCATGGTTGGTTCGCCACGCGTATTTGTCCTGTCGCCGTGCGGTGAAGGGTGAGGCGGTGCTGGCCATCCGAGAGCTGCAGTTGCAAGGGCGAGGCAAACCATTCGGCATTCAGTACCACCGGTTGCCTGGGGGTTACACGTACGCTCATCGAGGGTGTTTCCCAGGCACGGGGACGCAGTTGCGGGTCGCTCATGAAGTGATCCCAACCCTCGCCGGGCGCGTTGCGACGACTGAAGCGAAACCCTTTATTGTCGGCCCGCCACGTGATGGGGCGGCCGTCGGCCCGGGCTTCGGCCTGGGCGATCTGCAGCATCTGGACCACGCGGTTGGCGTCCTTGCGCAGCAATTGCAACGGGTCGGGTTTGATGCTCAGGCTGATCGCCGCTGAGGCGATGCCGATGATCACCAGGACCACCATCAACTCGATCAGGGTGAAGCCTTGCTGATTGGCCTTGGTCATGACACAACGCTCCTTCGTCGTGGGTCTCTCCTGTAGACTGCCCGGCAGGACAACAAGGAGGTTTTGTCGTGGTCGCTATTTTTCGTTTGACCGCGCCGCAAGTGGTGCAGGCAGTGGCATTGGCCACGGCATTCGCGGGGGGGCTGGTCTGGTCTTCCGTGTTGCTGACATCGGCCGAGTCCCAGGTGCCGCAGGTCGAGCCGCCGGCTTTGGCCGCTCGCCCGGATACCCCGGCGTTGCAGTGGTTTTCCAACCAGCCGGCGACGGTGGACATCAAGGTCTCCGGCCTGATGGCGGGCGCGCGCGGGGCGGTGGCGATCCTGAGCCTGAACGAGGGGCCGCCGCGCAGTTTCCTGGTGGGTGAGTCGTTGGCCCAGGGTGTGCGCCTGGCGGCGATCGAGGGCGATGCGGTGGTGATTGAGCGGGGCACGCAGCACACCCGGATTAAGGTCAGCACGCTGCCGGACTCGGTGGTGCTACCGCGCTTGACCCGACCCTGAACGCTCATTGGGGCGTTGCCTTCGGCGGGTTGAGCAGCGTTTCCACCCGCGCCAACGGTGGCGCCTCGCGCTTGCGCTCCGACACCTGCAGGGTGACGCGCATCAGCCGTCCATCGGCGCTCGGTGCGATGCTCTGCTCGCAACGCAACTGCAAGCGGCCCTGATCACAGTCAAACGCTTTGTGCCCCCTGGGCAGGCGTCCCTCCAGGCGCAGTTCGGCGAGCCTGCCCTGGGCCGACAGCAGCGCCATCGAGCGGTCGCGCAGCAACCCATTGCTCTGGGTCATCAAGCCTGCAACGCGGACCGCCGCCGCCATCGCCACGGCAATGATCGCCAAGGCCACGAGCACCTCGATCAATGTAAAACCTTGCTCCTTGCGCGACAGCTCCATGGGTCACTCTTGGCGTAAAAACACGCCGTAGAGTAGCACTCAGAGCGCCGCGGGCAGCGGCCAATTATTTTTGCTATCCAGATAGTTAGTTTTGTTACACTGCGCGCCGAATTAGGATCAAGCCAAGGATGGTGGATATGGATTTCGCGCGCATCAAATATGGGCATCGCGCCCGCCACGTTCAGCAAGGGTTCACGCTGATCGAGATCATGGTGGTGGTGGTCATCCTCGGCATTCTGGCGGCGATTGTCGTGCCTAAAGTGCTGGACCGCCCGGACCAGGCCAGGGCGATTGCGGCCAAGCAGGACGTTGCCGGCCTGATGCAGGCGCTCAAGCTTTATCGCCTCGACCACGGCACCTATCCCAACATGAACCAGGGCCTCAAGGTATTGGTCGAGCGCCCGGCAGATGCAAAAAATACCAACTGGCGTTCTTATCTGGAGCGCTTGCCCAACGACCCCTGGGGCCGTCCTTACCATTACTTGAATCCCGGCGCGAACGGCGAAGTCGACATCTTCTCCCTCGGTGCCGACGGACAGCCTGATGGCGACGGTGTGAATGCCGATATCGGATCCTGGCAGCTCTAAGCGCGGCCATGAAATCACACTCGCCCACAGGGGCGAAACAGCGCGGCATGGCGATTATCAGCGCGATGCTGATCGCGGCGGTGGTCGCTGTGTTCGCCGCCGGCATGCTCACCCGCCAGAGCGTTTTTACCCGTTCACTTGAGGCCGAGCAGGCGCGAGTGCAGGGCAGTGCATCACTGCTGGGCGGCCTGGAAGTCAGCCGGCGATTGCTTCGGGACGCCCGCGAGCAGGATGTGCTGACGCGGCTTGACCAGCCATGGGCCCGGCCGATCAACACCGCTCAGGACGGCGAATTCGAAGGCCGCCTTGAGGACCTGCAAGGCAAGTTCAACCTGCGCAATTTAATCGCCCAAGAGTCTGTTGATCTCGGGCAGATGCGCAGCTTTGAGCGGTTGTGCGAGATGATCGGTGTCGAGGCCCGCCTGGCGCAGCGCATCAGCCAACGCGTGATTGCGGCCTACCCACATAGGCCGGTTGCCTCAACAGTGGGGCAGCCGCCCCCGCCATTACCCGCCACCCAGCCGATGCTGCGCAGTCTTGATCAATTACGCGGTATCGAAGGCCTCAATGAGCGGGTCTTGGCACGGCTGGAGCACTACGTCAGCATTCTTCCGGTCAACACCTGGGTCAACAGCAATACGGCCAGCGCGGAGGTGCTGGCCGCGGTGGTGCCGGGTTTGTCCTGGGCGCAGGCCAAGGCGTTGGTCGCCGAGCGCGATCGCGGCCAGTGGTTTATCAATCGCGGCGACTTCGTTAACCGTGCGCGATTGCCCAACCTGAACGTGGATGAACTCAATGTCGGGATCACCAGTGAGTGGTTCCTGCTCCAGGGGCAAGCCCGCCGCAATCAGCGCCGTGTGCACCTGGCTGCGCTGCTGCATCGTCCGGAAGACGCAATGCCCAGGGTGATCTGGTCGAGGCTGGGCGTATGACGCGCCTGCGTCTTGCCTTGCCGCCGCTGGAGTCCTTGACGTCGGACACCGAGCTTGAGTTCGCGCAACTGGACCGCAAGGGGCACGTCAGTCATACCGGCATCAGCACCCTTGGCCAGCTGGAACAACAGGTCAAGTCTCAGGCCGTCGAGTGTTTCCTTCACCCCATGGACACGGTACTTACGCGCATTGAACTTCCGCCGCTGTCAGCGTCCCGTATCGATGCGGCCGTTACCTGCGCTGCGCAGGCCTTGATCCTGGGGCCCAGCGAGCAGATGCATGTGGCGCACAGCGCTCGAGATGCCGATGGACAGGTGCACCTGAGCTGGCTGCCCAAGGCTGTACTGGATCGCCTCGGTCAGTTGCTTGGCCTGCACGGATTGAAGCTGGGCGGCCTGTATCCAGCGCCTTACCGCTTAGCCGTGCCAGCGGCCGGGCAGATCAATGGGTGTGTGGTAGAGGGCCAGTTGCTGCTGCGCTTCACCCTCGCCCATGGGGCGGTGGAACCGTTGGTTGAGGACCGTCTGGAAGCGCTCGCCGCCACCGGCGAAAGTGTGCTGTGGCCCGTGGACCATCAGCGCTGGAACGGCGCTGCCCCTGGCTGGGGATTGCACGCCGGGGTCGGTCGGCGCACTGCACAGGCGGCCGGTTGGGGGCGGGCGTTGGGCTGTTGTGCGTTGGCCGTGGGTGTCTGGGTGGCCGGGCTCAACCTTTACGCCGCCCGCGAGGTTGCGCAAGGGCAGCAGCTCAAGCAGCAGATGAGCCAGCGCGTGAAGCACGCATTTCCCGAGCTGCCGGTGATTCTCAACCCTCTGCAACAGGCTCGCCAGCAGTTGGCGATCCGGCAAGGGGGAGGGCCCGCGCAGCTCAATCACGACTTTGCTTACCTGGTGCAGCAAGCCGCCATGGCGCTGCCGTTCATGGCCGGCAGCGTCCAGCGGTTGACCTTCAGCGAGCGCCAGTTGCAGCTGCAGATGACCGCCGAAGCCACTCCCGCTGCCGACGGCGCTGTACAGGCTGCGCTGAGCCAGGCGGGACTTTCCGCCCACCGCAACGAGCGCATCTGGACGCTGAGTGCGATGGCCGAACCCGCGTCGGGAGAGGGTGATTCCAGCGTGGAAAACGACGATGAATAATCCGAGACTGATGGCCTTCAAAGGGCGCTGGAAAGCGTTGGCCCCGCGGGAAAAAACCATGCTCAGCGGTGCGGTGGTGTTTCTCGCCAGCCTGTTGGTCTGGCTGTCGCTGATCCAGCCAGCGCTCAAGAACATTGACTATTGGCAAGCCGAAACCCCGAAGCTGCGCGCCCAGAGCCAGGCACTGGCGCTGTTGCTTCGCGAGGTCACCACGCCTGTCGGGCTGGACCTTGAACACTCATTGCGGCAATCCCTCGACGCCGCCGGACTGGCGGGGCACTACCGGTTACAGGCCCAGGATGCGTCCTGGCAACTGACACTGGACTCGGCCCCCGCCGATGCGGTGCTCGGCTGGTTATTGAGTGACCCAGGGCAATTCTCGCTGGACGTGGTGGAGGCTCGTTTGCAGCGCGCCGGCGAAGCCTCGGTCGACAACACGGCAGGCACTCTCACAGGAACCGTCCGTATGGATCGGATGCACGGCGCTAAGGAAGCATCATGAAGTGGTCAGGTTCCCATTATGTCCGTACGGCTGCGCCGTTTCTGTTGCTCGCACTGAGTGCGTGCAGCGCGCAGCCCACGGCGGATTTACCCCAGGACAGTGAGCTCGGCCTGCCCCTGGCCACCACCCAGCGCAGCGGCGATGCCCTGGTAGACCGGCAGCGTGCGCAAGTGCAAATCGAACGGCAGTCGCGGCCCTTGCACAAGGTTACCAACCCCACACGTGGCAGCGGTGCCGGTCACAGCGGCGTGGCGCCGAGCAAACCCTTGGGCGATCAACCGGTCACGCTGAATTTCGTCGAGGCCGACATTCAAGCCGTGGTGCGGGCGTTGTCCCGTGCGACGGGGCAGCAGTTCCTGGTCGACCCGCGCGTCAAGGGCTCCCTCACGCTGGTTTCCGAAGGGCAGGTGCCGGCGCATCAGGCCTACGACATGCTGCTGGCGGCACTGCGCATGCAGGGCTTCAGCGTGGTGGATGTGGGCGGTATCGCGCACGTGGTGCCCGAGGCCGATGCCAAGCTGCTCGGCGGGCCGATCTACAGTGCCGACAAGCCGGGCGGCAGCGGCATGCTCACGCGCACCTTCCGCCTGCAATACGAAAACGCGGTGAACCTGATCCCGGTACTGCGCCCGATCGTTTCGCCAAACAACCCGATCAACGCCTATCCGGGCAACAACACCATCGTTGTCACCGACTACGCCGAGAACCTGGCGCGGGTGGCGCAGCTTATCGACGGCATCGACACACCGAGCGCCATCGACACCGACGTGGTGCAGGTTCAAAACGGGATCGCCGTGGATATCGCCGAGATGGTCTCGCAACTGCTGGAGCAGCCGGGCAGCGATCCGACGCAGAAAATCACGGTGGTGGGCGACCCGCGCTCCAACGCGATCGTGATTCGTGCCGGCAGCCCGGAGCGAACCGAGTTGGCGCGTAACTTGATCTACAAGCTGGATAACGCCCAAGCCAACCCAAGCAATTTGCACGTGGTGTACCTGCGCAACGCCCAGGCCGCGAAACTGGCGCAGTCGTTACGCGGTTTGCTGACCGGTGAAAGCGACAGCGGTGGCGGTGACAATGCGCGGTCGGCCCTCAGCACAATGGGTGCCAATATCTCCGGCAGCCAGACCGGGCAGGGCAGTGGCCAAGGCAGTACCACCAGCGCCAATGAGTCGGCGCAGACGAACAGCAGCTCGAGCAGCCAGCCCGGCGGGCAAACGAATGAGCAAAACGTCGCCTTCACCGCCGGTGGCGTGACCCTCCAGGCCGACTCGACCACCAACACCTTGCTGATTTCTGCCCCGGAGCCGCTGTACCGCAACCTGCGTGAAGTCATCGACATGCTCGACCAGCGCCGCGCCCAAGTGGTGATTGAAAGCCTTATCGTTGAAGTCGGCGAGGACGATGCCAATGAGTTCGGCGTGCAGTGGCAGAGCGGCGACCTGGCCGGCAAAGGCGTGATTGGCGGGACTAACCTGGGCGGCGCGGGGTTCAACCTGAATGGCAAGACCAGCGTTGACGTGCTGCCCGGCGGGCTCAGCCTCGGCTTTATCAACGGTACCGTGGATGTGCCCGGCATTGGCAAGGTCATGGACCTCAAGGTGTTGGCCCGCGCGCTTAAAAGCAAAGGCGGCAGCAACGTACTGTCGACGCCGAACCTGCTGACCCTGGATAACGAGGCGGCCAGTATTTTTGTTGGCCAGACTATCCCGTTTGTCAGTGGCAGCTACGTGACCGGTGGCGGCGGTACCAGCAATAATCCGTTCCAGACGGTCACCCGTGAAGAGGTCGGCTTGAAGCTGAATGTGCGCCCACAAATCTCCGAGGGTGGCACGGTCAAACTCGATATTTACCAGGAAGTCAGCAGCATCGATGAGCGCGCGTCCAGCAGCGCCGCGTCGGCCGGGATCGTCACCAACAAGCGCGCGATCGACACCAGTATTTTGCTCGACGACGGGCAGATCATGGTCCTCGGCGGCCTGCTCCAGGACGGTTACAGCCAGAGCAATGAAGCCGTGCCGTGGCTGTCGAGCATTCCGGGGCTGGGTGTGCTGTTTCGCAATGAACGCCGGGCGGTCACCAAGACCAACCTGATGGTGTTCCTGCGCCCGTATATCATCCGCGACAGTGGGGCCGGGCGCGCGATCACCCTGAACCGCTATGACTACATGCGCCGTGCCCAGGGCCATTCCCAGCCGGAACACAGCTGGGCGATGCCGGATGTGCAGGCGCCGCAATTGCCGGCGGTGGAGAAGGCTATTCCGGGCGGGCAGCAGCAGGGGCCGAGGGCGGTGATTCGGGCAGTGCCGGTTTCTGGGGGGCGACCGTGAACATTTTGACCGTGTACATATCCATTCCTGCGGTAACGGCCACCTATGGTTCCGCTCTTACAGCGGGTCACTTTTGGAAGGACCGGAAGCCGGCCCAGCCAAAAGTAACCAAAAGGTCCTCGCCCCACCACTCGGCACCTCGCCTAGGCTCGGTGTGCCCGAACGCAGGCTTGAATCCGTGGGCCGCCGTCATGGGCCATCCCTGGCCCAGGACGGCTAACCCGGCGTCCTGCCGGGTTACCCACGGATTCAAGCCTGCGTTCGGCCAGCGTGGTTTTACGGGGCGCCGAAGATCAAGATCAAAAGCGGCTCGCTTCGCATCGCGGGTACGTTGTTTTGTGACCGCGCTCGGTCAGGAAGATGTCTTGTGAGCCTTCTCCCTTATGCCTGGGCCAAGTCCCAACGCATCCTCCTGCGCCCCGGCGACGACGGCATGCTGCTGACCGTCTGCCCCTCCACCCCCGGCTGGTCCATCAGCGAAGTACGGCGCCAGTTCGGCCAGGCCCACCTCGAGCAGGTACGCGACGATGAACTCGACGGCCTCCTCGCCAGTGCTTATGCCGATACGGGAAGCGCCGCCGCCGTGGTGGGCGCGGCGGAAAACGAGGTCGACCTCGACCGCCTGATGCAGGACATGCCCGAAATCACCGACCTGCTCGACACCCAGGACGGCGCGCCGGTGATTCGTATGATCAACGCCTTGCTCACACAGGCAGCGCGGGACGAGGCCAGTGATATTCACATTGAACCGTATGAAACCCACTCCGTGGTGCGTTACCGCGTCGACGGCACCCTGCGGGATGTGGTGTCGCCGCGTAAGGCATTGCATGGCGCACTGGTGTCGCGGATCAAGATCATGGCCCAGCTCGACATCGCCGAAAAACGCCTGCCCCAGGATGGCCGTATCGCCCTGCGCGTGGCCGGGCGGCCGATTGATATTCGTGTGTCGACCGTGCCCACCGGGCATGGCGAGCGCGTGGTGATGCGCTTGCTCGACAAGCAAGCCGGGCGTTTGCAACTGGAGACCCTGGGCATGGAGCCGCAGTTGCTGGCGCGCCTCGACACCTTGATTCGCCAGCCCCATGGCATTGTGCTGGTCACCGGGCCCACGGGCAGCGGCAAGACCACCAGCCTGTACGCCGCCCTGGCACGGCTGGATGCGAGCACCAGCAATATCCTCACCGTGGAAGACCCGGTGGAATACGACCTGCCGGGCATCAGCCAGATCCAGGTCAATGCCAAGATCGACATGACCTTCGGCCTGGCGCTGCGGGCGATCCTGCGTCAGGACCCGGACATCATCATGATCGGTGAAATCCGCGACCTGGAGACCGCGCAAATCGCGGTGCAGGCCTCGCTCACCGGGCACTTGGTGCTGGCGACCCTGCACACCAACGATGCGGTGTCGGCGGTCAACCGCCTGATCGATATGGGCGTCGAGCCGTTCCTGCTGGCCTCGTCACTGCTGGGCGTGCTGGCGCAACGCCTGGTCCGCCGCCTGTGCCCGCATTGCAAACAGGAAGACCCGGCCGCGCCCGGCACCTGGCGCCCGGTGGGCTGCGCGCAGTGCAACCAGATCGGCTACAGCGGGCGGACCGGTATCCATGAATTGTTTTGCGTCGACGACGAGGTGCGCAGCCTGATCCACCAGGGCGCCGGCGAGCAGGATCTGCGCGTGGCGGCGCGGCGTGCGGGGATGTTCAGCATGCGTGAAGACGGCGAGCGCTGGGTGCGCAGCGGCGCCACCGCGCCCGAAGAAATCCTGCGCGTGACACGGGACGCCTGATGAATCGCTA